>NZ_JASKYR010000141.1:0-12259 GCF_041028215.1 Streptomyces flavofungini | reverse complement strand
GCCAGGGCTGGGAACGGGTCTGCGAGCCGAACTGCGCGGAGGGCCACGAGGCCGCCTACCGGGTCTCCCTGACGGTCTCCGGGCTCGCCGCGGGCCGCTACACGCTGATGCGGATCAACGCCCCGCGGGCGCCCGGCGGCGACACCGTCGTCTACTACGGCCTCGACTCGTACGGGCCGACGAAGCGGCGGTGACTGATGACTTCGGGCGGCCTCACATGCCCCAGGCCGTGAACGCCCCCCAGTGCACGACCGAGGCGAACGGCCGCTCGTCCGCCGCCCCCGCGTGCCCCGCGTACCGCCCGCTCAGCTCGGCGAGATGCGGGTGCGCCGCCGTGTACCGCGTGAGCCCGTCCCGGGTGAGCCGCCGCAGCCAGCCGCGCGCGCCGCGCAGCGCGGGTACGGGAGCCCGGCCCTCGGCGAGCAGTTCGTACAGGCGGGTCATCAGGAAGGCGGTGGCCAGGTCGTCCACCTGCCACAGGCTGGTCACCGCGCAGGCGGCGCCCGCCTGGAGGAACCCGGCGGGGAGGCCGAGGAACTGGTCGGGGGCCTCGATGATGCCGTAGTGCCCCGACTGGCAGGCGCTGGCCACCGCGAGCCTGCACACCGGGAGCCGGTGCCGGACGAGGGTGTCCATGTCCAGGCGGCCGTCGGCGAGCGCGAGCGAGCCGCCCCGCCCCTCGGAGTCCGCGCTGCCGTGGCAGCTCAGATGCAGATACGACGCCTCGGCGAGGTGGCCGAGCACCCAGTCCACCGTCGCCTCCTCCCCCACCGCGCTGCTGACCTCGCCACGGGCCGCGAACAGCGCGGTGATCTCGGCGCGTTCGCCCCGGCTGCCCGGCAGCGAGCCGTCCGGGTCCGTGACGGCCACGAGGCGCGGCACCGCTTGCCCAGGACGCCCGGCGCGCGCACGGGACGCGGCGTAGACGGCGGCGGACGGCGCGACCGTCAACGTCCCCATGTCGTCCAGGACTTCGCCGTCCCGGCCACTGCCGGAACCGCCGTCCAGCGGCACGGCGTGCAGCGGCACCAGGCCGAGCAGCCCGGTCGGTACGACGACCGCCTCGTGCCGCGCGTCCTCCGCGAGCAGCCCGGCGAGCGGGCGCAGGAGGGGTTCGAGCACCCCGAGGCGGTCCAGGGTCGCGGGCAGCCGGCGTCGGCGCCGCAGCTTCGTGGCCTGCTGTACGAGCCAGAGCCCGGGGCTGTCGTCGTCCGGGTCCGCGACGAGCAGGTGGAGGAGGGTGATGCTGCTGACCCCGGGGACGTGCACGGCCCGTACGGTCGGCTCCCCGCCCGCCGTCGGCCCCCCGCCGGGGACGATCAGGACGTAGCTGCCCCAGGGTGCGTTGACCAGGTAGGCGAGCGGCAGCCCGCCCGCGGCCCTGGCGATGTCCCGTGCCTCGGTGGTGCGCAGGAAGTCCTCGAAGCCGGGGATCGCCCGGATCTCCTCGACCACCGTGCGCAGCGCGCGTTCGGCCGCCGCCTGCTCCCCCGCTCCCGGCACGAGCAGGCCGGGGGCGAGCGGGGACTGCTCGGTGACCGATGCGGCGTACCGCGTCCGCGCCCGGGTGTAGCGCTCGGCGAGGTGGGGGTCGACGCGGGCGAGTGCGGTCACCTCGGCCGCTCCCCGTCCCGCCGCCGCCGAGAGCTCGCAGGCAAGGCCCCGCTCCAGCGCCTCCACGGCCCGTTCCGGCCGGCCCGCGCGGGCCAGCAGGTAGGCGGTCCAGCGGGCGATCCTGTCGACCTGGACGAGGACGCCGCGGCGGCTCTCGGCGGTGACCTGGGCGTCGTAGAGCGCGCTCACCGCGATCAGCATGTCCGCCGCCACGTCGGCCGCCTCCGTCCAGCGTCCGGTGGCGGCATGGGAGTCGATGAGCTCCCTGGCGATGTTGAGGTGCAGGGAGGGCGCCACCGTGGGCGGCGCGTCGGCCAGGGCGGCCTGCCGCAGCCTGATGCTCTCGGGGCTGTCCGGCCCCTCGGTCACGTCGCTGGCGCGGGCGAGGAGCCAGGTGACGCGGCCGGTGCTGAGCAGGCCGGGTCGGGTGGCGGACAGGCCGAGTGCCGCGGTCGCCGCCGCCCTGGCGCCGTCGGCGTCCGGGGTGTCGCGGTTGAGCAGCAGGTCGGCGAGGTTGCACTGGGCCACCGACCAGAGTGCGGGCGCCTCCTCGGGGCCGAGGTGGCGCAGCGTGTCGCGGTAGCACCGCTCCGCCTGCCGCAGGTCCTCGGGCCCGGCCCGGCGGTACAGGAGCAGGCCGAGGTTGATCTGTGAGTACGCCCAGTTGACCACCGAGCGCTCCGGGGAGCGCTCCTCCAGGCCCGCCCTGATGTGCTCGATGCCGAGCGTGAGGTCCGCGGGTCCGCCGCCGGGGCGCTCGGAGAGGTGCAGTCCGTAGTTGGTCTGGATTCTGGCCCAGTACTCGGGGTGTGCGCGGCGGTCGAGCGCGCTCGCGCGGGCCAGCAGGTCGCGGGCGGTCTCCCAGACCTCATGGCGGTCGCCGTCGTCGCGTGCGTAGTGCGCGCTGGCGAGGTTGTTGGCCGTCCGCACCCACTCCAGGCTGCCTTCGGTCAGGCGGCCGAGGGCGAGTTCGAGGAGCCGGATCGCCTCGGCGAGGTCGGTCGTGGCCCCGGCGAGCATGAGGCGTTCGCCGAGCAGGGCGGCCAGATCGGTCTCCACGTCCTCCTCGCCGAGGTCGGCGGCGAGCGCCAGGCCCTCGCGGGCCAGGGCGACGCCCTCGGGCCCCTGGGTGCGGAAGGCGCTCTCGTGCAGCTCGTCCAGGCGGGCCCGGAGATCGCCGCCGAACCGGCCGAGGGACTCGAAGTAGCGCCGCATCGCCTCCGCGGGCGGCGTCTTGCCGTCGCACAGCGCGTCCAGGAGGTCCTGGCGCCGCCGCAGCGCCGATTCGAGCGGGGTGCCGGTGGCCGCGCGCAGCTCCTCGCGCCCGGCGTCGCGCACGGTGGTGCCCCCGGTCAGCTCGGGTTCGGTGCGCACCAGCTCGGCGAGTGCGTCGGGCGGGCTCGCCAGTACGGCGTACAGCAGCCGCTCGACCCGGACGCCGGCCAGGCTCTCGGCGAGGTAGTGCAGGAAGGTTCCGTAGTTGTCGACCGTCGGCTGTCCGGCCGGGGCGAGCTCTTCGCGGGCGGTCCCGGGGTCCGCCACGTCGCGGGCGAGGTCACGGGAGAGGACGACCGGGACCAGTCTGCGGGGCAGCGGGATCGCGTTGCCGGTGAAGACGTCGCCCCGGAAGGCCCCGGCGTCCGCCGCCTCTTCGAGCAGGGCGAGCCCGGACCGGGCGGGGTCGCCGCGCAGTTCCTCGACGGAGAGCCCGAGCAGCAGCGGCGCCACCGCGCCGGGGCGCAGGACGAGCAGCGGGGCGTCGACGTACGCCCGCTCCCCGCAGCCGGGGCAGTCCGCCCAGGCGAGGCCCGCCCCGGGCGCCGCGAGGACGTCGGCCCGCTCACGGGCGTCCACCAGGCGCCACACCGGGGCCGCGCACTCCCGGCCGCACTTCTCGCAGCGCCACTCGTACGGAGCGCGTACCGATACCGTCATGCCGCCCACCGCTCCCCGGCCGCCCGCCGCCTACTTCCCGCCGGTGAGCCGGGAGAGCAGGGCGGTGAAGACCCGGCCGAGCGCGGCGTCCCGCATGGCCCGCTTGTGGATGGCGAAGCTCCACCTGCCCCGGGTGTCCCGCTTGACGGACACCTCGGTCTGGAGCAGCACGACCACCAGGACGGTGACCGAGAGCGCGACGGGTTCGAGGCGCTCCATGGGCGAGCGCGCGTAGGCGACGGCCTCGGCGACCGTGCGGGCCATGTCCTCGTCCTGGGACGCCACGTACTCAAGGGCGGCGCGGGCCAGCTCGCCCTCGGTCACCTCGGGCTGGCCGGGCGGCAGGTACGCGGCGAGGTCCCCGGCGGCCACCGCCTCCGTCAGCTCGGCACCGTCCCAGGGACACCGGACCGCCTCCGCGAGGAGCCCGCGCTCCTCCACCACCACGGCGAGGGCCCGGACGGCCGTCTCCTCGGAGAGCGCCCGGACCTCTTGCTCCAACTGAACTCGGCTCGACATAAGGGCAATTCTGTCTGCCGGGCGGGCCGTTCGTGGGCTACTTCACCGAGCCCGCGGTCAGTCCGCTCACCACGTGCCGTTCGATGACGGCGAAGAGCACGATGACCGGCACGATCGCGACCACCGACGCGGCGAAGAGGTAGTTCCACTGCACGGTGTAGTTGCCGATGAAGTTGTTGATGCCCACCGTGAGCGGCTGCTTGTCCGGCTCGGTGGTGAGGGTCAGGCCCATCACGAACTCGTTCCAGGCCGTGATGAAGGTGAAGATCACGGCGGTCACCACGCCCGGCAGCGCGAGCGGCAGCGTCACCTTGATCATCGCTCCGAAGCGGCTGGTGCCGTCCACCATGGCGGCCTCCTCGAGCTCCGGCGGGATGGAGCTGATGTAGGCCGTCAGGATCCACACCGCGAAGGCGAGGTTGAACGCCGCGTTGGTGAGGATCAGCGTCCAGACCGAGTTGAGCATGTCCAGCTGGTGAAACTCGCGGTAGAGGCCGACCAGCAGGGCGGTGGGCTGGAACATCTGGGTGACGAGGACGAGGAGCAGGAAGAGCTTGCGGCCCCGGTAGCGCATGCGCGCGGTGTAGTACGCGGCGGGC
Organism: Streptomyces flavofungini; assembly: GCF_041028215.1. GTDB lineage: Bacteria > Actinomycetota > Actinomycetes > Streptomycetales > Streptomycetaceae > Streptomyces > Streptomyces flavofungini_B. The sequence goes on along the minus strand of NZ_JASKYR010000141.1, from coordinate 7,592 downwards.
AGCGAGACGAGCAGCACGAGCAGCGTGGCGCCGCCCGCGACGAGCAGGGTGACCTGGAGGTTCTGCCCGAGCTCGGACTCCTTCCACACGTCGACGAAGTTGACCCAGTCAAGGTCCTGCGGCAGATAGGTGCGGTCCCTGAGTTCGTCCTTGGGCCGCAGCGCGGTGACGATCATCTCCAGGTACGGCGCGAGGAAGACCGCGGCGAGCAGCCACGCGACGGCCGTGTAGATGAGGGTGCGCGGCCGGAACGAGCGCTTCTTCGGGGCCCCCGGGCGTTTCTGCGGCGCCTTCGCGGTCGCCGTGGCGGTGGCCATCAGTCCTCCTCGTTCCACCGGCTGACCTTCAGGAAGATCAGCACGAGCACCACGACCATCAGGAAGTTCACGACCGACATGGCCGCGGATTCACCGATGTCGGTCTCCTTCAGCTTGTACATGAACACCATCGACGTGGAGGTGTCGTAACCCGGACCGCCCTGGGTCATGGCCCAGATGATCGGGAAGGAGTTGAAGACGTTGATGAGGTTGATGACGACGCCGACGAGGAAGGCGGGCCGCAGCATCGGCAGGGTGATGTGCCGGTAGGTGTGCCAGGGGCCCGCGCCGTCGATCCGGGAGGCTTCGTAGACCTCCTGCGGGATCGTCTGGAGTCCGGCGAGCAGCGTGTACGTGGTGAAGGGCAGCGACACGAACACCGCGACGGCCATCATCCACGGCCAGGCGGTCTCCGGCTTGCCCAGCCAGTCCTTGGAGCTGTCGATGAGACCGAGGTCGAGCATGAGGGTGTTGAGCACGCCCGCGGTCTGGTTGAGCATCCACTTGAAGCCGATGGCGGTCATCAGGACGGAGGCGGCCCAGGGCGCGATGAGCGCCCAGCGGGCGACGCGGCGCCCGAGGAACTTCTGGTTGAAGAGCTGGGCGAGGGCGAGCGAGAGCAGCATCGTGAAGCCGACGACCACGACCGTCCACACCGCGGTCCAGATCAGTACGGCGCCGAGGTCGCTCTCCTCGAAGAGCTTCTTGTACTTGTCGGTCCCGGCGCTGCCGCGCACCTTGCCGGAGATGGAGATGTTCAGGAACGAGGTGCGGATCAGCTCGATGACGGGCCAGACGACCACGGCGAGGATCAGCAGGATGACGGGCGCTATCCAGGGCAGCGGGCCAAGCCGGGCGATGCCGCCATGGCGGCTCACCGGCCCGGGTGCGCGCCCGCCCCGTCCCCGGCCGGGCGCGGCCGGGGACGGAGGGGCCTTCAGGGACACAAGGACTCCTTGCGAACTGCGTCGGGTGGTGGGACTACTTGGCGTCGGCCGCCGCGGTCTCCGCCTTCTTCTGGAGGTCGCCGAGGACCTGCTTCGGGTCGTCGGAGACGGCCTTGCCGCCGGTCTTCTTCATCTCGGCGGAGACGACGTCCCAGGAGGTGTCACCCAGCGGGTAGAACTTGGCGTTCGGCAGCACCTGGAAGAACGGCTCCAGGTCCTTGTGCTTGCCGCTGTCCGTCATCGTCTTCAGGGTGTCCTTGGTGACGGGCATGAGGTTGTACATCTCGTCGAACTTCAGCATCTGCTTGCTGTACGTGAAGTCCAGGAACTTCTTCACGGCGTCCTTGTCGGCGCCGCCGTCCTTGAACGCCATCATCCAGTCGGCGACGCCGAGGGTGCTGTTGAGCGGACCCGTCTTGCCGGGGATGGGCGCGACGCCGTAGTCGACCTTGCCGTCCTTGGCCATCTGGATCAGGCTCGGGTGGCCGTTGAGCATGCCGACCTTGCCCGCCGCGAAGTCCGCGAAGGCGGTCTTGCGGTCGGTGGAGGCGGGGTTGGCGTAGGTGAGACCCGGCTTCACCAGGTTCTTCTTCAGCCACTCGAAGGTCTCGACGTTCTTGGCGCTGTCGAGGGTGTACTTGCCGTCCGCGTCGGTGTAGCCACCGCCGTTGCCCAGCTCCCACATCATCGTCTCGCCCTGGGTCTCCTCGGGGCCGAGGGGCAGGGCGTACGGGGTGTCGGCGGCCTTGGACGACTTGATCTTCTTCGCGGCGGCGGCGAGCTCGTCCCAGGTCTTCGGCGGGGTCTTCACACCGGCCTTCTTGAGCACGGCCTTGTTGTAGAACATCACGCGGCTGGAGGAGACCCACGGGATGCCGTACTGCGTGCCGTCGACCTCGCCGGCCTTGGCGAAGGACGGGATGATGTTGTCACGCGTCGTGCGGGACATCACCTCGTCGACCTTGTAGAGCAGGTCGTCGGCGACCTTGTCCGCGTAGCCGCCGGTCTGGAGGAGGTCGGGCTCGTCGCCCGCCTGGATCATGTTCTTGACGGTCTTGTCGATGTCGTTCCAGTTGATGACCTGGACGTCGACCTTGTAGCCGTCGTTGGCCTTCTCGAACTCCTTCTTGACCTCGTTCCAGTACACCTTGGAGGCGTTGGAGGCCTTGTCCCCGTAGTCGGCGGCGACGAGCTTGATGGTCTTGCCGTCGCCGTCGTCGCTGTCACCGCCGCAGGCGGTAAGTCCGAGAGCCATGCAAAGCGTTGCCGCACCGGTGGCGACTATTCGATTCCTCATACTGATCAACCCTTCGACATCGGTGTCGACTTGAGCGCGTACAGTCGCACCCCTGCGGCGCCGTCGCGCCGACACTACTCACGTCCCGTTTCGCCTCAACAGGCCTAGACCACTTTCGTGGCCAAGCTGAAATCACCTGGTGGCAAGCTCACTTGAGGGCACCGGCCGTGAGACCAGCCTGCACCTGGCGCTGGAAGACCGCGTACACCACGAGTACCGGCAGCATGGCGATCGTCAGGCCCGCGAAGAGCGCGCCCCAGTCGCCGCGGTAGCCCTGCGAGACCGCCAGCGAGGCGAGCCCCTGAGGCAGCACGTAGCTCTTCTCCTCCTCGTTGTTGAGCAGCAGCGGAAGCAGGTACTGGTTCCACTGGCCGAGGAAGTTGAAGATGCCGATGCTGACCAGGCCGGGCTTGGCCATGGGCAGCATGATCTGGAAGAACGTCCGGGTGTGCGAGGCACCGTCGACCATCGCCGCCTCCTGCACGCCGGTCGGCAGCGTGCGGAAGAAGGAGGTCAGGAAGAAGGTCGTGAAGGGCAGTGAGTACGCGATGTAGGCGATCATCAGGCCCGGCCGCGTGTCGAGGAGGCCGAAGTTCTCCATGACGGCGAAGAGCGGGACCAGGGCGAGGATGACGGGGAACATCATGCCGCCCGCGAAGAGCATGAAGATCAGGCGGTTGCCCGGGAAGGTGAAGCGGGCGATGACGTAGGCCGCCATCGAGCCGAGCAGCATCGTGCCGGTCAGCGAACCCGCGAGGATGATCAGGGAGTTGAGGGTGTAGCGGCCGATGCTCGCCTTGTTCCAGGCGTTGCCGAAGTTCTCCCAGTGGAAGGAGGCGGGCCAGCCCATCGGGTCGCTGAGGATCTCCGCCGAGGGACGGAACGCGGTGAGCGCGACCCAGATCAGCGGTCCGGCGGCGAGGATCACCCACACGACGAGGAAGGCGTGCGAGAAGACGTTGAGCGCGCCGCCCGCCTCCCTCTTGCGGTCACGGGGCTTCGCGGCGGCCTCGGGGCGGGGCGCGGCGTCGGTGGTCGTGGTCATGGTCGGTGGCTCCCGCGCTCTCAGTATTCGATCCGGTCGCGGTTCCCGACCCGCATGACGATCAGCGAGAACGCCATGCTCAGGACGAGAAGGACGACACCGATGGACGTGGCGTAGCCGTACTGGCCGTCGCGGAACCGCTCGTAGAGGAAGACCGGGGTCACCTTCAGCACGTGCGGCGGCACCATCACCAGGCAGATCGCGAAGGTGTCGAGCGCCTGGATGCCCATGTAGATCCAGCCGGTGCGCACGGTGTCCCAGATCAGCGGGAGCGTGACGTTGAAGAAGGTACGGGTGCGGCCCGCCCCGTCGAGCAGCGCCGCTTCGTAGATGTCCCGGGGGATCGCGCCCATCGCCGCGGAGAAGAGCACGACGTAGAAGCCGATGAAGCTCCAGCTGATGACGATGAGCAGGGAGACGATCCCGAGGGTGGTGTCGCCGCCGAGCCAGGCGGGCCCGTCGATGCCGATCTTGTCCAGGCCGCCGTTGATCAGCCCGCTGTTGGTGTTGAAGACGCGCCCCCACACCACGGCGATGATGGCGACGGAGAGCACCTGCGGGAAGAAGTAGACGACCTTGTAGAAGGACGAGCCCGCGACGCCCGCGATGGCCCGGCCCCTGCGGTGCCGGCCGCCCGAGGTGATCATGTAGGCGAAGAACATGCCGAGGACGAGGGTGATCGCGGGGGCGACGGCCAGGAGCAGGGCACTGACCTTCAGCGACTCCCAGAACCGGTCGTCGTTCCACATCTTCCGGTAGTTGTCGAAGCCGATGAAGTTGGCGACGGGACCGCCGGACCAGTCGGTGAACGAGTAGTAGATCGCCTGGAGGAAGGGCGAGACGACGAACAGGGCGTAGAACGCCAGCGGCACCGCCAGGAAGCCCACGATGAAGCGGTACTTGTCCAGGGTGCGGTACCGCCGGTCGTAGCGGACCCGTTCGGGGGTGAAGCGGGGCGGCAGCAGGACCGCGAGGAGGAACAGCAGCCGTCCGGGCGGGCCCTGCTCCGGCGGTCGCTCCGCTCGGCTCTTCTTCTGCGGTGGGTGGCCGCCCACCGGGGTGTCGGTCTGCACGCTGCTCCGCCCCGCTCGCTCGTCCGCCTCGCTCGTCAGGCCTTCTTGACCTTGCTGATGTCGGGGTCCTTCAGAATCCGCTCGGAGGCCTTCTGCATGGTGTCCATCGCCTGCTTGGGGCCGATCTGGCCCTGCATGAACTTGTGGATCATGTTGTTGAAGTCCTCGCGGAACAGCTCGTTGTACCAGTCCATGAAGTGCGGGATGACGATGTTGTCACCGGCCGCCTTGATGGCCGCCTGGGCGCTCGCCGTGCCCGAGGGGAGCTGCTCGCCGTCGATGGCGCCCTTGACGACGGGCATGGAGCCGACCTCCTTGAAGAGGTTGAGGGCGGCCTTCTTGCTGTACATCATCCGCATCCACTCCAGGCCGCCCTGGCGGTTCTCGGCCTTGGCGGGGACGATGAAGGGCTCACCGGCCGGGGCGTACAGCGTGCCGAAGGGCATCTTGTCGCCGGAGTCGAGCGAGGGGGTCGCCCCCACCGTCATGGCGAAGTCCTTGGGCGTGGTGTCCTTGGCCTCGTTCTCCACCCAGGAGCCGTTCGGCACGAAGACGCACTTGCCCTCCTTCGTCCAGGCGGTCTGCATCTCGGTGTGCGCCTCGGTGCCGTCGAAGCCGGTCAGCACGTACTTCTTGGCGACGACTTCCTCCCAGGCCTCGAAGACGTCCTTGACGGCGTCGTGCTTCCAGGCGTCCGGCTCCAGGTAGTCCATGGCGTCGGTGACGTCGCGCCCGCCGCGCTGGGCGAACATCGCGTACATGCTGAAGAACATGTAGCGGGGGTGGCCGCCGGGGTAGCTCCAGCCGTGGATGCCCTTGGCCTTGGCCTTCTTGCAGACCGCGAGCATCTCGTCCCAGGTCTTCGGGTACGCGGAGTCGAGGCCGTCCTCAAGAAGCTTCTTCGAGTACCAGTTGCCGTAGACCGTCAGGGCGATGTTGAGCTGGTAGCACTCCTTGCCGCCGAAGCGGCCCATCTGCTCGACGACCGGGACCAGCGTCTCGCGCACCGTGACGCCGGGGTCGTCCCAGGAGGGGGCGTCGAGGACCTCGCCGAGGTCGGCGACCTGCTTGTTGTGCACCAGCTTGCCGATGTTCATCTGCTCGGCGCCGGAGTTGTTGACCACGTCCGAGGTGGGCTTGCCGCGTACGATCTTCGGCTGCACCTGGGTGGCGATCTTCTCGGTGGCCTTCTGGTCCGGCTTCGCCTCGGGGTACTTCTTGGCGTACATGTCGGTGACGTACTGCGCGTACTTGTCGCCGTAGCCGCCGTTGAAGATGTAGACGGTGAGCCCCGCGTCCTCTTTCACACCGAGCGGGTTCTGCTTGGTCTTCTTGCCCTTCTCGGCCTTGTTCTCCGAGCCGCCTCCGCTGGCGCAGGAGCTGAGTGCGCCGACAGCGGGCACCGCGAGCAGACCTGCGGCCGCCGCCCTCTTCATGACATCGCGACGGTTGACGCTGGTGGATCCCATGCTCAAGTCCTCGCCTTCTCCAGGACTCAGGCGGTGAACCGGACCCTCCCGGCACCGCGGTGGTGTGGGACGCCGACAGGTATAGTCCACTCCCGCTCAACTGAGCAAGATCGAATACACGTTTGCTCCGCAGGGTTTCCGAAGTGAGACCTGCGACGTTTCCCTGGTCGAAACCTCTCGCACATGGCCCCCGATACGCGTGGACTTTCGCGCCGGTTTCCATGGACTTTCGACGGCCCGGGTTCCGTGCCCGGCCTCTCAGAGCCGGTCGGCGGCCCGCTGGACGCGGTCGACGGCCTCGTCCGGAGTGGCACGGCCCAGCAGTACCTCGCCCAGCGCCTCACCGCTCTCCCTCTGGAGCCCGCCAGCCGCGAAACCGTTCCAGTGGAACGCGTTGCCCTTGGCTCCTTCATACGCGGCGATCGCCGACTCCGCGCCCGGCTTGAGCCCCTGCCACGCCCCCGCGCCCCGTACGGCGGGCAGCGCGTTCCGCCGTACGGCGAACCGCTCGGCCGACGCGGGCCCGAGCATGATGCGCAGCAGCTCCATCGCCGCTTCGGGATTCTTCGCCCGATCGGGTACGACGAAGGGCTCCCCGAAGTTGACGGCGAGCGTGCCGAACGGCAGCCGGTCGTCGCCGGACACTCCGGGCGGCGGCCCGACCGCCGGATCGAAGCCCTCCGGCGGCTCGGACTCCGTCTCCAGCCAGGAGCCGTTGGGGATGAGGAGGGCCTTCCCCTCGGTCCACTGCTTCTGCGCCGCGATGTGGTCGTACTCCGCCGACTCCTTCAGTACGTGGCCCCGCCGCCCCAGCTCGGCGTACGCCTCGAAGACGTCGAGCACGGCCCTCGCGCGCCACGCGCCCGGCTCGTTGGCCACCAGGGCGTCGAGGACCCGCTTGCCGCCCCGCTTGGCCACGGAGGCCGCCACGGTGAACCAGAGGTAGTAGGGGTACTTGCCCGGGAACACCAGTCCCGCCATGCCGCGCCGCTCGGCCGCCTCGCAGATGGCGATGAGCTCCTTGAAGGTGCGGGGGTAGCTCTTGCCGAGGCCCCGCAGGGCCGTGCGGGAGTACCAGAAGCCGTACACCGTCAGCACGTAGTTGAGGCTGTGCACCGGACCGCCCTCGCGCGAGCGCCCCGCGTCCGCGACGCCCGGCAGCAGCAGGTCCCGCACCTTCTTGCCGGGGCTGTCGATCGCCGGGGCGTCGAGCAGCGGCCCGAGGTCGCGCAGCATGCCCTTCCCGCCGAGGGACTTGATGTTCTCAGTGCCGCCGCCGGAGTACTGGATCAGGTCCGGCGGCGCGTCCCCGGCCAGCTCTTCCGGCACGCGGCGGCCGAGGTCCTGGGCGAACTCCTGGCCGACATCGACATGGGGGTAGGCCTCGCCAAGCCGCCGCACGGCGTCGGCGAGTACGTCCCTCCCGTAGGAGCCGTCGAAGAGG
>NZ_JASKYR010001409.1:0-708 GCF_041028215.1 Streptomyces flavofungini | reverse complement strand
TCGCGGGCGCGGAGGCGGAGGACTTCGGGTCCTTGTTCTTCGCCTCGGGCTTCTTCTCGCCGTCGTCACCGCCGACCACGGCGTACGTGACACCGCCCGCGACCAGCAGCGCGGCCACGGCGGCGGCGACTATGACCACCAGCTTCCTGCGGCTGCCCCGGCTGCGGGGCGGCGGGCGGCGGGCCGGGCGGCTGCCCCGGTGGCTGTGGCGCCCCGCCTCCCTGCCGTGGATCCTGCGGAGCTCCGAAGCCGCCGGACGGCGGCTGGTTGGGCGGCTGAGTCATCAGCGCTTCCCCCTTCACTGATTTTCGGCACGCCAGTGGTGCTTCAGATCAGCCTTTCTATCACCCTGAACCCGTAGCACACGGGGCCGGTCCTGCCCCTGTTCCCAAGGGAGGACCGGCCCGTGATGCGTCTGTTACGGGACTTCCACGAGAGCTCTACGCGTCCTCGGCGAGCTCCAGCCAGCGCATTTCCAACTCCTCGCGCTCCCCGACGAGTTCGCGCAGCTCACCGTCCAGTTTGGCCACTTTCTCGAAGTCCGTGGCGTTATCAGCGATTTGGGTGTGGAGCTTGCTCTCCTTGTCGGAGATCCTGTCGAGCTGCCGCTCGATCTTCTGCAGTTCCTTCTTCGCCGCGCGCGCGTCGGCGGCCCCCGCGGCCGCCTCCGCGACGAAGACGGTCTCGGCCGCCGACCGGGCCGGGGCG
>NZ_JASKYR010001408.1:0-747 GCF_041028215.1 Streptomyces flavofungini | reverse complement strand
CAGTTCACCCGCGTCGGCGTCCAGTTCGAGGCCCACGGTCCCCTGGCCCGCGATGACCACCGGGTCGGAGAAAGGGTGCAGCAGCGTGAGCCCCTCCGCCTCCAGCCGCTCCATCAGCGCGAAGGCCTCCGCCATGGTGGCGGTGAGCCGGACATCGGCCCCGGCGGCACGGGCGGCGCGCACCGAGCGTGCCGGGGCGGTACGCGGCATGACCACGGTGGCCCGCACCTCCAGCGCGGCCGACATCTCCGCGACGGCGACGCCGTGGTTCCCGCCGGACACGGCGACCACGCCTGCCGCGCGCTGTTCGTCAGTCAGGTCGAGCAGCTTCGCGACGGCGCCCCGTGCCTTGAACGACCCGGTGCGCTGCAACAGTTCCAGCTTGACCGTGACCGGCACCCCCAGCAGCGCGGTCAGCCCCGGACTGGGCAGCGTGGGAGTGCGCACCACATGCCCGGCGATCCGCGCCGCCGCGCTCTCCAAGTCCTCAACACCGACCATGGCGCCCCTCCAGGATGTCTCGCCCACCGTATGCGTCAGCACGATACGTGGGTGATCGCGGGGAGGGCAGTCGTCCGGATCACCGCGATCACCCACGTATCGTGCTGACGCATACGGTGGGCGAGACATCCTGGAGGGGCGCCATGGTCGGTGTTGAGGACTTGGAGAGCGCGGCGGCGCGGATCGCCGGGCATGTGGTGCGCACTCCCACGCTGCCCAGTCCGGGGCTGACCGCGCTGCTGGGGG
>NZ_JASKYR010001407.1:0-753 GCF_041028215.1 Streptomyces flavofungini | reverse complement strand
TCCCTCAGCGTGCGGGGGGCTCGGCTGGGCTCTGGCCGGGGGCCCGGGAGGTGGCGCCGGTCCAGGTCGCGGGGTCGATCATGCCCTGATAGAGCGGCAGGGCAAGCGGCTGGTCGTCGGGGCGGAACTGCTGCCAGGGCCGGTTCAGGGCGGCGGTGCCCATGCGGCGGACGTTGGTGACCTCGTCCAGGTCGATCACGTCGGTGAGGGTGGTGTCTGCGTCGGCCACGGCCTCGGAGCGGACGGTGCCCTGCGGGTCGACGAGCAGGCTGCGTCCGGTGCCGAGCGGGGCGGCGCAGTTGACGCTGGCGACGAAGACCTGGTTGACGATGGCGTTGGCGCGCGCAAGGACGAGTTCCTGAGCGCGGTCGCTGCCGGAGGTCTGCACGAAGTTCAGCACCAGTTCGGCGCCCATCCAGGCGAGGTGGCGGGTGGTCTCCGGGAACCACGCGTCGTAGCAGATGGAAAGCCCCACCCGGCCTATGCCGTCGAGGTCGAAGACGGTGAACTCGCCGCCGGGCGCGACGGTTTCGTAGGGCCGCCAGGGGAAGATCTTGCGGTAGGCCGCGACGCGTTCGCCACGCGGGGAGTAGACGGGGGCGGTGTTGTAGACGCGTCCGTCCTGGCCGCGCTCGTAGACACTGCCCGGCGCCAGCCAGATGCCGAGGTCACCGGCGAGCTCGGCGAGGGCGCGGCCGCGAGGACCGTCGATGGGCTCGGCGAGGGCTTCCCGCAGCTCGGACGGGGTGGGGG
>NZ_JASKYR010001406.1:0-767 GCF_041028215.1 Streptomyces flavofungini | reverse complement strand
CTTCACGGTCGAGACCTACATCCCGCTCATGCTGATCAACGAACGGGACCGGATGTAGGTCTCGACCGTGAAGTAGGCCGCCGAGGCCACCCCGCGCAGCAGCACCAGCGCGGGGATGCCGCGCCGCGCGGCCGGTGCGGGCCTGCTGCTGCTCATCGCCTGCATACGGCATCTGCTTCCCGCGGGCACACTGGCCGCGCGGCGCGGCATCCCCGCGCTGGTGCTGCTGCGCGGGGTGGCCTCGGCGGCCTACTTCACGGTCGAGACCTACATCCCGCTCATGCTGATCAACGAACGGGACTGGTCGGCCGGGGCGGCCGGAATGTCGCTGACCGGCGCGGCACTCACCTGGTTCGCGGGGTCCTGGCTGCAAGGCCATCCGCGGCTGCCCTGGCCGCGCGAACGGGTCGTCCTCGTCGGCGCGCTGATCGAGGGAGCCGGGGTGGCCGTCACCCTGAGCGGTGCGCTGAGCGGGGCCCCCGCGGTGACCGTGGCCGTCGGGCTCGCCGTGGCCGGGTTCGGGATGGGGCTGCTGCTGCCCGGTATCGGTGTCCTCACCCTTGAGTACTCACCGGTGCACCGTCAGGGGCGCAACTCGGCCTCCCTGCAACTGTCCGACAGCCTGTCCAGCGTCCTGCTCGTGACCCTGGCCGGGACGCTCTTCAACGCCGCCCATGTAGGGGCGGGAGTCGACAGCACGGCGTTCCTGGCCGTCTTCGGTGCCGCCCTCGCGGCCGCGGCCGGTGYCGGGCTGATCGCACCGCGCA
>NZ_JASKYR010001405.1:0-653 GCF_041028215.1 Streptomyces flavofungini | reverse complement strand
TCGCGGAACTCCGCCAGCATCGGCGCCATCAGCGGCGAGTGGGACGCGGGCGAGACCCGGAGCCGGGACATACGACGCCCCTGGGCGCGGAAGGTCTCCGCCACCGCCTCCACAGGACCCTCGGCACCCGAAACCACCACCGAGGACGGGCCATTGATCGCGGCGATCGACACCTCACCCTCGACCGGACCCAAGTGCTCAAGAACCTCCGCCTCGGTGGCCTCCAGCGCCACCATCGCACCGCCCGCTGGCAGCGCCTGCATCAAACGACCACGCGCGGCGACCAGAACACACGCATCGGTGAGTGAGAAGACACCGGCCACATGCGCCGCCGCCACCTCACCGATCGAATGACCGGCCACGAACTCCGGCCGCACACCCCATGACTGCACCAGACGGAACAGCGCCACCTCTACGGCGAACAACCCCGCCTGCGCGTACACCGTCTGATTCAGCAGCTCGGCGTCCTCACCCCACACCACCTCACGCAGCGGACGCTCCAAAAGCCCATCGAGCGCCACGCACACCGCGTCGAAGGACTCCGCGAACACCGGGAAACGCGCATACAACTCACGCCCCATACCGAGCCGCTGCGAACCCTGGCCCGAGAACAGGAACGCGGTGAAACCGCCGCGGACGGCGTCGGTCTGGAC
>NZ_JASKYR010001404.1:0-718 GCF_041028215.1 Streptomyces flavofungini | reverse complement strand
CCTCTGGCCCGCGCCGCCCTCCGCACGGCCGCGCAACCGCGTCTACCTGCGGGAGCGGCTGATCGCGCTGCCGCTGCTCACCGTCGTCGCCGCCCTCACCTTCGGCTGGGCGTACGGGGAGGTCCGCGCGGACTCGGCGGCGCTGCGCGACAGCCACATCCCCGCGCTCGGCGACCTCGCCGACGCCGAGATGTCGCTGCGCATCGCCGACCGCGAGGCGGCACTGAGCCTGGACGCCGGGGAGTCGGTGCGGCTCAGCGGCATCGGCAGGCGCTATCTGACCCGCACCACGCGGGCCACGCAGAGCCTCAACCAGGTGGCCCGCAGCGGCGCCCTGACCACCGCCGAGCGCCAGGAACTCGACGTCGTCTCCGGCCTCGTCGTCGACTACGGCAACTGGATCGCCTTCGCCGAGAACAACGTCGGCGACCCCGTACTGCGCGACGCCGGACTCTCGTACGCCCGCAGCATGCTCTGCACCGCCCCCGCCGCCCGGCCCGAGAAGGCGCCCGGCGGCTATCCGCCCTGCGCGCCCGCGACGGGCTCGGACGCCACCTCCGTGGTGGACCGCATCTCCGCCCTGGAGAAGAGCCTGCGCGGCCGGGCCGCGGAGAGGGCGGCCCTCGGGGCGGGCGTGACCGTGGCCGCCGTCACCGCCGCGACCTGCCTCGTGCTGCTCACCGTCGGCCTGTGGCGCACCCAGCTCCTCCTCCACCAC
>NZ_JASKYR010001403.1:0-819 GCF_041028215.1 Streptomyces flavofungini | reverse complement strand
GCCGGGGTCGTTGGGGGTATGGGACTGGCGGACGCGGGCGTCCAGTTCGCGGCGCATCGCGGCGTGCCCGCCCGCGGTCAGGCCCGTCTGGAGGGCGGTGAGCCCGGCCGGGTCGCCTTCGAGCAGCTCGCGCAGGACGGGGACGGAGGGGAAGCGGCCGTGCAGGGCGCGGTAGGGCCCGAGGAGCTGGGCGAGGGCGGTGGCCGCGCGCTGCGTGCCGACGGTGTCCAGGTCGCCGACCAGGCCCTCGGCGAGGAAGGCGGCGGCCTCGTCGGCGTCGGCGCAGTCCGCGTAGAGGTCGATGTCATGCACGGACGCCGGGTCGCCCGGCTTGATCACGACGTCGTAGGAGTCGTCCGCGCCCAGGTCGGTGCCGGCCGCGCAGAGGACGACGACCGCGCACCGGCCGGTGAGCGCCCCGAGGGCGAGGGACTCGGCGACGGGCCGCATGAGCCTGCCGGTCTTGCCCGCGCCGGGCGGGCCCACGGCGAGCAGCGAGGTGCCGAGCACATCGGGTTCGAGGGCGGCGTGGGCGCCGCGCACCGCGTACGGGTTGCGCTCGTCCGGTGCGAAGCGGCCGATCCTGACCTGGCCGACGAGCAGATCGTGGGTGGCGGTGCGGACGGGCAGGTCGCGCTCGCCCGAGGGGTGTGTCCAGGCGGCGGCGCCGTTGCGGGCGACGGTGTCGACGAAGCCCGCGAGGCCCGCCGGGTCCGCGGCGGCCTGTTGCCAGGCGTGGCTCACCCGGGCGCAGTCGACGTCGTTCATGCGTCCGCTGAGCAGTTCGGCGGAGAGCAGGTCGGCGGCCTTGTCGTGGCC
>NZ_JASKYR010001402.1:0-703 GCF_041028215.1 Streptomyces flavofungini | reverse complement strand
GGTATGGGCCGTACGCCCCAGCTGCGGTCGCGGGTCGCGGTCCACTCCCCCGCCGTCACCGTGTGTTCCTCACCGCCCGCGCGGATGGTCCCGGCGGGCCGTCCCACCTGCACGAACCGTCGCCCTTCGAGGGTGAGCCGGTCGCCGCGGCGCTGGATGTGGTGGGGTTCCCAGAGGGCGGGGAAGTCGGCGTTCCAGGTCAGGTCGCAGGAGAGGCCGTCCGGGTCGTCCGGGTCGGCGGCGCACTGGAGCCGCAGACGGCGCAGCGGCTCCTCCACGGTGATGCGCAGCGGCCCGACGGAGAGGTCCGTCCGGTCCTCGCCGAGGGCGTCGGAGGCGCGTACGGCGTGCAGCGTGTCGCCGGTGCGCAGGGTGGCGTACGCGTCGATGACACCGGTGTTCGGATAGACGCCGAGCCCGAGGATGAGCAGGGCGCGGCCCTCGTGGTCGAAGAGGTGGAAGATGCACCGGTCGTAGGCGTTGCGGTCACCGGTGGCGACGTGCTTCATGGACAGCGGGACCTGATGCACGGGGTACTCGTCGAGCGGAACCGGACGATCATCGGACACGGACCCTCCCTGAAACACACCACACGATGGCCGGAGCCGTCTCCTGCCCCCCCGGCGATCAGTTGACGGTACGTCAGACATGGTGACGGGGCCATACACGTGCGGGGCCCTTTGCGGGCGGGGCGTCTTGCGGG
>NZ_JASKYR010001401.1:0-709 GCF_041028215.1 Streptomyces flavofungini | reverse complement strand
ATCTGTACGCGCGCTTGGCCGTCGGGGACGAGCCGGAGGTCGTCGCGGGGGCGGTGCCGCCCGGTGCGCACATCCTGGAGCTGGGCAGCGGGGCGGGCCGGGTGACGCGGCCGCTGCTGGAGCGCGGCTTCCGGGTCACCGCGGTGGACGAGTCCGCCGAGATGCTGGAGAAGGCTGCCGCGCGGGGCGGTGCGGTGCGGACGGTGTGCGGCACCATCGAGGGGCTCGATCTGGACGAGAGGTTCCCTGTGGTGCTGCTCGCGTCGTTCCTGGTGCACACGGGCGACGAGAGCGTGCGGCGCGGGATACTGCGGGCCTGTCGGCGCCATGTCACGGACGGCGGCTGCGTCCTGATCCAGCGCCAGGCCGCCGACTATCACACCGACATCCCGCGGGAGCGCGTCGAGCCGGGCGGCCATACGATCCGCATCGCGTCGTCGGAGCCCGTGGGTGGCGGTGTGCACGAGGTCAGGGCGGAGTACGTCTTCCCCGACGCCGTCTGGACCCAGACGTTCCGCTCCCGTCCGCTCACCCGGGAGCAGTTCGAGCAGGCGCTCCTGGAGGCGGGGCTGAAGGCCGACTCGTATCTGACGGACGACGGCACGTGGGTGCGGGCGGTGCCGATGCTCTGAGAGACGGACGAGCACACAGCCTCGCCCCTCAGCCCCAGCCCCCAGGCCGCAGCCCTCCGAGCCTCGGCCCTCCGAAC
>NZ_JASKYR010001400.1:0-869 GCF_041028215.1 Streptomyces flavofungini | reverse complement strand
GAAGGGGACGCGCAGCACTCTGTCGGTGACCATCGCTCCCAAGATCTCACCCGGTGACGCATTCGGCCGGGTGGCGCGGTAGAGGCGTGGCGCGCGCCAGGGCGCGCGGCTCTTGCCCACGGCGGCCCACAGGGCGACTCGGGTGACGCGGTCGACGAGGCCGCTGGGCACGAACCACAGCCGGTACTCGTCGGCATTGGCTCCCAGCAGTACGTCGATGCCGTCGGCGGCACCCTCGGCCAGGGCGGCGGCGGGGTCCTGGGGCAGGAGGTCGCCGTCGATGACGAGGCTGAAGCTGTTGCCGCCGGTCAGCGGTGTGCCTCCGGCGGTGGCGGCCCGCTGCGCGGCCAGGAGACGGGCGCGGTCGACGCGGCGGAAGGCCTGGGCGGTGGCCGGTACGTCGAGGTGTTTGGCGATGGCCTCGGTGGTGCGGCGGGCCTGGTCCGGCGGCAGGGCGGAGGGCGCGCCGCTCTGGAGGACGGCCCGCCGGAACAGGCCGTTGGCCCGGGGGCTGGCCAGCAGGGCGCCGATGCTGATGGCACCGGCCGACTCGCCGAACACGGTGACGTCGCCGGGGTCGCCGCCGAAGGCGCGGATGTTGTCCCGTACCCAGGTGAGCGCGGCGAGCTGGTCGCGCAGGCCGAGGTTGGCGGGGGCGTCGGGGAAGATGCCGAACCCCTCGATGCCGAGGCGGTAGTTGAGGGAGACCAGGACGACGCCGTCGCGGGCGAAGGTGCGGCCGTCGTAGGTCGGGACGGCGGAGGAGCCGTTGCGCAGGGCTCCTCCGTGGATCCACACCATGACCGGCCGGGCGCCGTCGTCGGGCGCGGGCGTCCAGACGTTGAGGTTGAGGCAGGCGTCCCCGGGGA
>NZ_JASKYR010000140.1:0-14467 GCF_041028215.1 Streptomyces flavofungini | reverse complement strand
GTAC
Organism: Streptomyces flavofungini; assembly: GCF_041028215.1. GTDB lineage: Bacteria > Actinomycetota > Actinomycetes > Streptomycetales > Streptomycetaceae > Streptomyces > Streptomyces flavofungini_B. Next base: position 14,463 of record NZ_JASKYR010000140.1, on the reverse strand, counting down.
GGGGAAGGGCCCGGGCGGCCGTACGGGGAAGGCCCCGCGCGGTGGCGCGTTCCTGCGGGACGCGGGTACCGCGCTGCGCTGCGTCGCCTCGTCGCCCTGGCTGGCGCTGGTGATGGTGCAGGGCGTGGCCATCTTCACGCTCTCCCGGATCTGCCAGGTGAACCTCTTCCAGCCGATCCTGCTCGACCACGGCATCGCCGAGGCGTCGCACGGCGGCGTGATGGCGGCGATGACGGTGGCCGAGGCGGTGGCGGCGGCCCGGCCCCAGTGGCTGAGCCGCCGTCTCCCGCCGGTCGCCTGGGTCTCGGTCCTCAGCCTCGCGCTCGCGGGCACGCTTGCGGCCATGACGGTGGGCGGGCCGTGGGCCGTGGTGGCACTGCTCTGCCTGTTCGCCGCCGCGACCGGCTTCGCCTATCCGGTCCAGCGCAAGCTGGTGAACGACGCGGTGCCCGCGCACGCCCCGCGCGCCACGCTGCTCTCGGTCGAGAGCATCGTGGACCGCGCGGTGTGCGCGCTGGCCGCCATCGCCGTCGGCGCCTATCTCTCGGCCGGGCGCCTCGACGCCCTGCTGTGGCACAGCGCGCTCGCGACCGTGGTGCTGATCGGCGTCTTCCAGCTGCTGCTGCGCGGCGGGGTGGTCAGGCGGGGGACGGCCGGCCGAGCAGCTCGACGAGACGTACCGGAAGGAACGGAGGCCGGTGCGCGAGGCCGACCTGGTACGGGACGAAGCCGAGTGAGGCGGCCACGGTGACCTCCTCGGCGGTCTCCGCCTGGTAGACGACCCGGCAGTTGCCCGAACCGGCCTTCGCCCGTTGCCAGAGGGCGGGGGCCGGTTTGCGCTCGGCCTCGGTGCGCGGCGTGCGGACGCGGTCGCCGAAGTCCTCCCAGGCGAACGGCGCCGGTCCTTGCCACGTGGCGTCGACCTCCTTCCTCAGCCGGGCGGCACGCTCGGCGTCGGTCGCGCCCCAGGCGGACGGCACATTGGTGATCAAGCCGACCTTGATGTGCCGTTCCCGCAGGGCACGCAGGTAGGCGGCCGCGCCGGGCCGATAACTGGTGCCGCCGTCGTCGGCGGTGTGCACGAGGGTCTCCCCCAGATCGAAGTACACGATGGGACACCGTTCCCGCCCGACGCTTCTTCCTGCGGAGCCCGCGCCCGACCCGACGGCCGTCCCGAGAGCCCCCGCATCCGGCCCGACGGCCTCCCTGACAGCTCCCGCGCCCGGTCCGACGGCCTCCCCGAAGCCTCCCGCAACCGGTTCAACGGGCCTCCCCAGGGCCCCCACAGCCGGTTCGACGGCCTCCTTCGAGGACCCCGCAGCCGGGCCGACAGCCTTCCCCAAGAACCCCGCCGGTTCGACGGCCCTCTCCAGGGCGCCCGCAGCCGGTTCGACGTCCTCCCCCAAGGCTCCCGCCACCGGTGAAGTGGCCGTCCCCACGGCCCCCGACGCCGGGCCTGCGTGCTTGCCCGAGACTCCCGCAGCCCGTTCGAAGGGCCTCTCCGCGGCCCCTGCCGCCGGTGCAGCGGCCGGGCCGACGTGCCTGCCCGTGGCTCCCGCAGCCCGATCAACGGGCCTTCCCACGGCGTCCGCCGCCGGTGAAGTGGCCATCCCCACGGCCCCCGACGCCGGGCCGACATGCCTGCCCGAGGCCCCCGCGCCCGAACCCGCGCAGAGCACGGTCGTCGCCAGGGCCGTGCCCAGGGTCACGCTCAGCCGGGCGAAGCCCCCATAGGCGGATCTCTGCATCACGTCGTCGCCCTTTCCTCGCCCATAACGGTCCACCCCGCTCTACCCCCGAACACCACGCATCACTCGGGTACGGCCCCACCTCGCCGAAGCGGCGAATCGGCGGAGAACCATCGGTTATGCCGATAAACCTCTCGCGCAGCAAGATCGCTGCATCGGAGTAACACGGCGAACTTTTCAGGCGAGTTGGCCCCGGCGGCCTTTAGCGTCTTCGTGGATCTGGACGGATTGCCGGGGATTGCCCCCTCTTCTCTCCTCCTCCCGGTCTGTACGCATCCGCCGTTCGCCGCCCCCCGTGTCGAAGGAGACTTCATCCGATGGCCGTTGAGACCAGCCCGGAGGCAGCGCAGGAGGCGCCCCGGCAGTTGAGCCTGGGCACCGCCGCTGCCCGCAAACTCGCCTCCACCACCAAATCCGCGCCGCAGATGCAGGAGATCACCTCCAGGTGGCTGCTGCGGATGCTGCCGTGGGTGGAGACCAAGGGCGGCACCTACCGGGTGAACCGCCGTCTGAGCTACACCGTCGGGGACGGGCGCATCGAGTTCGTCCAGGACGGCGCCGACGTCCGCGTGGTCCCCAAGGAGCTGGGCGAACTGGCCCTGCTGCGCGGCTTCGACGACGACGAGGTACTGGCCGCGATCGCGGACCGCTGCGTCCAGCGCGACTTCCGCGCCGGTGAGGTGCTGGCCGAGCGCGGCGCCCCCGCGGAGCGGATCCATCTGATCGCCCACGGCCGGATCAAGCAGACCTCGCTCGGCAAGTACGGCGACGAGACCTCCGTAGCCGTACTTGCCGATGGCGGCCGCTTCGGCGAGAACGCCCTCCTCGACGACGACGCGCGCTGGGACTACACCGCCACGGCCGAGACCGCGGGCACCCTCCTGACCCTCTCCCGCGCCGACTTCGCCGCCGTGGTGGCTTCCGCGCCGCGGCTCCAGGGGCATCTGCGGGAGTTCAGCTCCCTCTCGGACCGCAAGCAGAATCGTCAAGGCGAGGCCGAGATCGCTATGTCGGCCGGTCACGTCGGCGAGGCCGAACTGCCGGGCGCCTTCGTGGACTACGAGGTCAGCCCGCGCGAGTACGAGCTGTCGGTCGCGCAGACCGTGCTGCGCGTCCACACCAGGGTCGCCGACCTCTACAACGGCCCGATGAACCAGACCGAGGAACAGCTCAGGCTCACCATCGAGGCGCTGCGCGAGCGCCAGGAGCACGAGCTGGTCAACAACAGGGAATTCGGCCTGCTGCACAACGCCGACTTCAAGCAGCGCATCCAGCCCCACTCGGGGGCACCGACCCCCGACGACCTGGACGAGCTGCTCTGCCGCCGGCGCGGGACCAAGTTCTTCCTCGCCCACCCGAAGACGATCGCGGCGATCGGGCGCGGCTTCACCGCCTGCGGCCTCTACCCGGACAACGTGGACCTCGGCGGCCAGCAGGTCCCCGCCTGGCGCGGCGTCCCGATCCTGCCCTGCAACAAGATCCCCATCACCAAGGAGAACACCAGCTCCATCCTGGCCATGCGTGTCGGCGAGGACAACCAGGGGGTCATCGGGCTGCGGCAGACCGGTCTGCCGGACGAGTACGAGCCGGGCCTCTCGGTGCGCTTCATGGGCCTCAGCGACCAGGCGATCGTCTCCTACCTGGTCAGCACCTACTACTCCGCCGCCATCCTCGTGCCCAACGCCCTCGGCGTCCTGGAGAACGTGCAGATCGGGCGCGACATCGGCTGACCGCCCACCCCCTCATCGAGCCCACGTAGAGCCCACGTCTCATCGAGGAGCCACAGATGCCCGTCCCTCCCGGGCCCTCGCCCCTGGAGTCGAGCCCGCCGCTCGCGGTGGCGCAACCCGACCCCACCCTGCAACGGGTCCTGAGCGGCCCCCACGGCCTGGGCACGGCGGGCCTGCGCCTGGGCTCGCTCACGGAGCCACCGGCCGCTCCTGGCCCCGCGGACGTCGCGGCGCCGGAGGTGCCCGCCGAGCCCGCCGAGCCCGCGGCCGTCGCGGCACCGGAACCACCGGCGGAGGCCGAGGCGCCGGTGGCGGAGGGGCGGCCGATTCCGGGGCTCTACCACCACCCGATCGCGCCGCCCGACCCGGCGCGGGTCGAGGAGGTGAGCCGCCGGATCAAGGCGTGGGCGGTGGACGAGGCCCAGGTGTACCCCCCGGAGTGGGAGGAGCAGTTCGACGGCTTCTCGGTCGGCCGCTACATGGTCGCCTGCCATCCGGACGCGCCCACCATCGACCACCTGATGGCCGCCACCCGGCTGATGGTCGCCGAGAACGTGCTGGACGACTGCTACTGCGAGGACCACGGCGGCTCCCCCGTCGGCCTCGGCAGCCGCCTGCTGCTCGCGCACACGGCGCTCGACCCGCTGCACACGAGCGAGGAGTACGCGCCGCCCTGGGTGGACTCCCTCCGGTCGGACGCGCCCCGGCGGGCCTACCGCTCCGCCATGGAGTACTTCCTCCAGCACGCCTCGGCCTCGCAGGCCGACCGGTACCGGCACGACATGGGCCGCCTGCACATGGGCTACCTCGCCGAGGCCGCCTGGGCACAGGAGGAGCATGTGCCCGAGGTGTGGGAGTACCTGGCGATGCGCCAGTTCAACAACTTCCGCCCCTGCCCCACGATCACCGACACGGTCGGTGGCTACGAACTCCCCGCCGACCTGCACGCCCTGCCCGCCATGCAGCGGGTCATCGCGCTGGCAGGGAACGCCACCACCATCGTGAACGACCTCTACTCATACACCAAGGAACTCGACAGCCCCGGAAAACATCTCAACCTGCCCGTAGTGATCGCCGAGCGCGAGGGTGTCTCCGACCGGGACGCCTACCTCAAGGCGATCGAGGTGCACAACGACCTCATGCACGCCTTCGAAGGAGAGGCCGCCGCCCTGGCGGCCGCCTGCCCCGTCCCGAGTGTGCAGCGTTTCCTCCGAGGGGTCGCCGTGTGGGTCGACGGCAACCACTACTGGCACCAGACCAACACCTATCGATACAGCCTGCCCGACTTCTGGTAAGGATTGGACCTTCACGTGACCAGCATTGAACTGACCACCGGCTCCTCCGTCTCCATCCCCGCGCCGGCGTCGCCCTACCAAGGTGACATCGCCCGCTACTGGGACGGCGAGGCCAGGCCCGTGAACCTGCGCCTCGGTGACGTCGACGGCCTCTACCACCACCACTACGGCATCGGCGACGTCGACCACGCCGCCCTCGGCCCCGTCGACGACAGCGGATACGAGGACAGGCTGGTCGCCGAACTGCACCGGCTCGAATCGGCGCAGGCCGAGGTGCTGCTCGACAACCTGGGCGCCATCAAGCGCGAGGACACGCTGGTGGACGCGGGGTGCGGGCGCGGCGGCTCCATGGTCATGGCCCACCAGCGCTTCGGCTGCCATGCCGAGGGCGTCACCCTGTCGGCCAAGCAGGCCGACTTCGCCAACCGGCGGGCCCGAGAACTCGGCATCGAGGATCACGTCCACGCCCGAGTGTGCAACATGCTCGACACGCCCTTCGGTACGGGTGAGGTCGCGGCCTCGTGGAACAACGAGTCGAGCATGTACGTCGACCTCCACGACCTGTTCGCCGAGCACTCCCGCATCCTCGCCCGCGGCGGACGCTATGTGACCATCACCGGCTGCTGGAACCCGCGCTACGGCCAGCCCTCGAAGTGGGTCTCCCAGATCAACGCGCACTTCGAGTGCAACATCCACTCCCGGCGGGAGTATCTGCGGGCCATGGCCGACAACCGTCTTGTTCCCCAGACCGTCATCGACCTGACGGGGGCGACCCTGCCCTACTGGGAGCTGCGGGCGACGTCTTCGCTGGTCACCGGCATCGAGGAGGCGTTCATCAACTCCTACAGGGACGGTTCGTTCCAGTATCTGCTGATCGCCGCCGACCGCGTCTGACCGATCGCGCGTGCGCAACAGCGCGTGAGCAACAGGTGCCGGGCCCGTCGTGCGACAGGCCCGGCACCCGCGCGTTCGGCCGCCGGGGCATGGCGACGGGCGATGATGTCCGGGTGGCGGCAGAGAACGTGGAGCACACCGAGGACGGTCACTTCATCATCGTCAAGGGGCGGCGGTGGCGGGCCACCGACCCCCGTCTCGCCGAGGAGGTGCGGGAACGGCTCGTCCACCACCTGATGGCGGCCCGCAGGGCGGTGGCCGCCGCCCGCGACGACGAGCCCGCCCGCAAGGCCGCCAGGGCCCGCGTCCAGCTCGCGAAGACGGGCCTCGGCGAACGCGGCACGGCCTGGTGGGAGCTGACCCTCACCGAACGGCGCGAGCGCGCGGACGACTGCCTGCGCCGGCTGGAAGAGGACTGAGCCGACGGCTCGCAGCCGAATTGCACCGATTCGTTGATCACTCCGCTACGGCAGCATTGCGGCCTCGTGGCGGGACCGGCCACCCGYMCACSYKCWCWSCCGCACACCCGCACACCCGCAGAAAGCTCCACCACAATCGTGGTCGCGACCAACGTCACGTACCTCCTGGCCAGTTGGTTCCTCGACCCGCGGTCGAACTTCAAGGAGCTGCGCCCGGTCCGCAGCGAGGCCCAGATGGACCGGGCCCTCGCCCCGTACAACCTCGACCCCGGGACGCCCCTGGTGCAGCGGTGATGGAAGTGGCTCATGTCGGTGACCCTCGACTTCGACTGGGGCATCGACCGCGGCCAGATCGCGAAGATCCGGTTCCAGGGCCTCGACCACGAGGAGCCGCTGCCCGGCTCGTCGGTGCTGTACAGCTTCCGGAAGGGGTACGAGGACAACGTCTCGGCGGTCCTGAAGCACTCCCCCGACGAGGCGAAGAAGCAACTGGACGCGGCGGGCTGGAAGCCGGGCGCCGACGGCGTCAGGGAGAAGGACGGCAAGCGGCTTGAGGTGGGCTACACCCTGCTCGGCGACGACGCGCTGGGCAAGGCGACGGCCGGTGCGTTCGCGGCGATGCTGAAGCCGGTGGGCATCAGGCTGAACATCAAGAAGGCGGACGAGGCGGACTTCTCCACCATCCTCAGCGACCGCAAGTTCGACCTGTTCCTCTCGGGCAACCGCTCGATGGACCCCTTCGGGGCCCGCTGTCTGTGCGACTTCTCCTGCTCGGACCGTGACTCCAACCTGACGGGCGCGGGCTCACCGGAGCTGGACAAGGAGATCCGGGCCACGACGGAGATCGCGGACGTGGACGAGCAGGTCGCGGCGGTGAACAAGGTGGAGCGCGAGGCGCTCCAGGAGTACGCGCTGCCCCCCTGTACAGCGGGCCCTCGACGTACAGCGTGAGGAAGGGCCTGGCCAACGTGGGCGCGACCATCTTCCACAACCCGCTGCCGGAGACGGTGGGCTGGGAGAAGCAGCGGCGGAACAGGCGCACACGCTGGACGTCCCCCGCTCCTGGGAGCATGCTCCAGGGAGCGGCACGGAGTGGGGCGTCACCGGGGCTCGCCCGGCCGCCGCGGGGGCGATCAGCATGGACGACGACAGCGTTGCCGGTAAAGGCTCCTCGGTCGCGGAGAGCACCGTCGATCTCGTGCTGGAGGGCGGTGGCGTCAAGGGCATCGCCCTCGCCGGGGCGCTCAGGGAACTCACCGCCACGCGGACGGTGCAGCGGGTCGCCGGTACCTCGGCGGGAGCCATCGTCGCCGCGCTGCTCGCGGCCGGGTACACCGTGGCCGAGCTGGAACAGGAGATGCGGGGGCTGGACTTCACCTCCTTCCAGGACGGGCCCGCGCGCCACTTCGGTTTCGTGGGGGCGGCGGTCGCCGTACTCCTGCACAACGGCGTCTACAAGGGCGACGCCCTGCACGCGTGGGTCAGCGAGCGGCTCAGCGCCAAGGGTGTGACGACCTTCGCGCAGTTGCGCCGTGCGGACAGCGGCGACGACGCGGGCACTCCGCCCTACCGGCTGGCCGTCGTCATCAGCGACATCAGCCGGGGGCGCGTGCTGCGGCTGCCCGAGGACGGCCGGGCGCTGCTGGGGGTCGACCCGGACACCGTCCGTGTCGCCGACGCGGTGCGGGCGTCGGCCTCCATCCCGTTCTACTTCCGGCCGACGAAGCTCCGTCCCGGACCCTCGCAGGGCGGACGCCCGCTGGTGTGCGTGGACGGCGGGCTGCTCTCCAACTTCCCCGTCGGCCTTTTCGACCGGCGGGACGCGGCGGAGCCCCGCTGGCCGACCATCGGCGTCAAGCTGTCGATGCGCCGTACGCCACGGCAGGACTGGCGGCCGGTGCGCAACCCGGTGGAGCTCACGAGGCGGCTCGTGTCCACCATGACGGGCGCCCACGACCAGTTCCACGTCGACCGGGCATGTGTGCGGGAGCGCACCGTCTTCGTCGACACCACGGGGGTCAGGGCCGCCGACTTCCGGATCTCCAGGGCGCAGACCGAGCGGCTCTACGCCAGCGGCCGGAGCGCCGCCCGGGAGTTCCTCGACGCGTGGGACTTCCGGGCCTGGGTGGACCACTGCCGTCCCCCGGGAGGCGGTGGCGAGCCGGGCGGAGGGACGGCCTGACACCGGAACCGTACGGGGGGGGAACATGAGCGCGGACGAGAGGGCACCCGAGGCGTCGGAGAAGCGACGCAGGACGCACTCCAGCACCTGGCTGCACCGCTCGCGGACCCGCCTGGCCGTCCTGCGGTACGAACTGGAGGCCACGACGCCGGAACCGGACCGCCTCTGCCGCTACGGGGTGCGGCAGGACGAGTTGTGGTCCGGCGCCGAGGATCTGCTGCACACCGCCGACTGCTATCTGCGGCAGGCCGAGGCCGGGCGCCAGCGGTTCGGCAGCTGGTGGAACGGCCGCCTGTACGAAGGCACCCAGTCCTGTCTGCACGCCGCCGAAGTCACCCTTGTCGCCATGTCGACCCCGCTGCGGGCGTGGAGCCGCGCGGACGGCGTGCTGTCCCTCGCGGGTCCGCTCTGCCGTCAGGACCGGCGTCTCGCCCTCGTCGAGCGGCTGAAGGAAGCGGACGCCCCGGAGGACGCCCGGGTACCCGCCGCCGTCGCCTCCCTGCTGAAGGCCGCCTACGCGGTCCAGGAGGAACGAGCCGTCCGCAGCAGGAACTTCCGCAACCGCCTCATCCGCACGGGGTGCGCGCTGACGCTGCTGCTCGTGGCGACGGTGGTGCTGGCCGGGGTAAGGCCGGGAGCGGTCCCGGTCTGCGATCCCGGCGGAAGCGGTGCGTCGGGCACCTGTCTCACCTCGGGCCGCGCGGACGCCTGGGACGTGGGCCTGGTGATGCTGCTCGGCATGCTCGGCGCGGCGATGCACGTGGTGGGGCGCCTGCAGAAGATGGGCGGCAGCTGGAACGCCTACAACCTGCCCTTCTACCAGGAGCTCGTCAAGCTCCCCATCGGCGCGCTCACCGCGGTGATCGGTCTGCTGCTGGTGGGGACGAGCGGTCTGCTGGTGGTGGAGGAGCCCGGCTCGTGGCGGGCCGTCGTCGCCTACGCCGTGGTCTTCGGGCTCGCCCAGATGGCCCTCACCCGCAGCCTCGACCACGGCGCGGAGCAGCTCCTGGCCTCCGACCCCGGGCCGGACGAGGCCAAGCAGCTGGAGAAGTTGCCCGACGTCAGGCCCGCGGGCGAGTGAGGCACCGTCCCGGCTCGCGACCGGGTGCGGCCGCCCTCACGCCATCTGGCGCCGCACCAGCTCGTGGAGCCTGCCGCCCTCGTCGGCAAGGAGTCGCGCGGGCGGGCCCTGCTCCACCACGCGGCCCTCCGCCATCACGACGACACGGTCGGCGTCCATGACGGTGGTGAGGCGGTGGGCGATCACGACGCGGGTGGCGTTCAGGGCCCGCGTGCTGTCGATGACGGTGCGCTGTGTCTCGTTGTCCAGGGCGCTCGTCGCCTCGTCGAAGAAGAGGACGCGGGGGCGGCGGATCAGTGCCTGGGCGATCATCAGGCGCTGGCGCTGGCCGCCGGAGACCGCTCCGCCGCCGGAGATCATGGTGTGCAGGCCCATCGGCATCCGCTTGATGTCCTCGGCCAGGCCCGCCATCGCCGCCGCTTCCCACGCCTCCTCCTGGCTGAAGGACTCGGCCCCGCAGATGCAGTCCAGGATCGAGCCGGTCAGGGGCTGCGCGTTCTGGAGGACCACACCGCACTGGCGGCGTACGGCCGCCTGGTCCAGAGCGGCCAGGTCCTGGCCGTCGTAGAGCACATGGCCCGCGACCGGCTTGTCGAAGCCGATCAGCAGGCGCAGCAGTGTCGACTTGCCGCAGCCGCTCGGGCCGACGACCGCCACGAACTCGCCGGGGCGGATCGACAGGGACACGTCGTCCAGGACCAGGGGTCCGTCGTCCGTGTAGCGGAAGGTCAGGCCGCGGGCCTCGATTCCGCCCGTCAGCTCGCCCGGCTGGGTGCTCGTCCCCCGCACCTCCGGTGCCTCGTCGAGCACCGGCTTGATCTGCTCGAACATCGGCAGCACCGCCGCCGCCGAGATCAGCGCCCCGGTGAGCTGGGTGACGGAGGTGAGGAGCATCGTCACCGCGGTGCTGAAGGTGAGGAACTCCGCGGCGGTGAGGCTGCCGCGCGCCGGACCCGCAAGCAGCATGAACATGATGAGGGTGCACAGGGGCAGGTAGACCGCGTTCAGGACCGTCGTCGTGTTCTTGACGCGGCCCGCCCGCCGCTGCAGCTCCCTGCTGCGCGCGAACTCGCCCGCCCAGGCCGCGTACGCGAAGCTCTCGGCTCCGGCGACGCGGAGTTTGGGCAGGCCGCGCAGGGTCTGGAAGGCCTGGTTGTTGAGCTTGTTGCCGAGTTCGACCAGGCGGCGCTGCCAGCGCAGTTCCCACAGGCCGAGGGTGAGGAACACCGCCGCGATGACGGTCAGCATGCCCAGGGCGGCGAGCGCGAGGGGGACGCTGTAGAGCAGCAGGAGGACGACGTTCATCGCGGCGACCGAGCCCGCCTGGAGGGTGACGGGGCCGATGCCCGACAGGACGCGGCGGATCGCGCTCACCCCCATCGCGGCGCTGGCCAGTTCGCCGGTGGAGCGGGCGGCGAAGAAGCGGGTGGGGAGCCGCAGCAGCCGGTCCCAGACCGCCGGTTGCAGCGCGCTCTCCATGCGCCCCTCCATCCGCAGGACGGTGAGGTTCTGGAGCAGCATGAAGGCCGCGGAGACGATGCCGGCGACCATGACGGCCAGGGACACCTGGACCATGAGGCCCTTCTCGCCGTTCGGCACGTACTCGCCGAGGACCTTGCCCGTGGCGATCGGCACCAGGGCGCCGATCGCGACCGTCACCAGACCGGCGAGGGCGAGCCGGCGCAGGTCGCCGCCGGTGCCCCGCAGACTGAAGCGGAACAGCCGCCACGGCGTCAGCGGCCGCTCCGGCAGCGGGCGGTAGAACATCACCGCCCGGGGCTCGAACTCCGCCGCGTTGGCCGGGCCGATGCGGGTGCGCCGCCCCGATGTGGGGTGCACCGACTCGTAGCCGCCGCGCCGCCACAGCAGCGCGACCGGGGCGCCGCTCGCGGCGCGGTGGCCCACCAGCGGGCCGCTGTTCTCGCGCCACCAGCGCCCGTCGAGGCGGACCGCGCGGGTGCGGACGCGCGAGGCGACGGCGATCCGCTCCACGGGGTCGACGCGCTCGCTCACCGCGCCGCCCTCCGCCGGTCCGGACAGGGTGATGCCCGCGGCGCCCGCGACCAGGCGGCAGGCCGCGTACGTGGCGTCGGCACCGCCGCTCGCGCCGGTACGCCGTGCGCCGCCCCTGCCCGTACGGCCGATGGAGGCGATCAGTGTGCGGTCGGCCTGCTCGCGGACCGTCTCGCCCGCCTTGATGCCGGCCGCCGTACGGTCCTCGTGGGCCCGCTCAAGGCGTTCGATCCAGCGGTCGAGTGTGGCGAGGAGGCGGTACTGCTGGTTGACCATACGCTGCCACATGGCCGGGTCGACGAGCAGGTCGCCCGCCGCCTCCGCGCTGTAGGCGGCGCCGTACTGGACGCTGCCCGGTGCGACCGGCATCCAGAGGACGTCGTCGTCGGTCACCCCGTCCTCGCCCGCGCCGCGGCCGTCGAGCGGCGCCTCGAACAGGACCCGGTGGCCGCGTCCGATGCCGAGCGCGAAGGCGTGCTCCAGGAGGCTGAGGGCGGCGTCCTGGGTGTCGTACTGGCTGGGGTACCGCTGCTCGTGGGCCCAGGTGTCGCCGTGGTCGGGGCGGTACAGCTCGCGCAGCGGGACGCGGCGCAGCGCGCAGCCCTGGAGCGGGCGTCCGACCAGGGTGTGCTGCGGGCCCTCGACGGGGCCGAGGAGCAGGGTGCCCGGTTCGAGGCGGCCGAGGAAGTGCCAGTGGCCCTGCTGCGCGGCGTCGACGGCGAACAGGTCGAGGGCGCCCGCCACGACGAGCCAGAGGACCTGCGGCCCCTCCAGGTGCACGCTGCGCAGGCCCGTGCAGTCGACCGGGGTGCCGAGCGCGCCGAATGCGGCGGCGACCGTGTCGTCGCCGCGGGCGGTGTGGGTGTACTGCTCCGGTACCGAGGTCACCTCAGTGCTCCTTGACCAGGTCGGCGTAGGGGCCCTGGGCGAGGGCGAGGTGTTCGTGGCGGCCGCGTTCCACGACCGTGCCGTGGTCGAGCACGACGATCTCGTCGCTGTCCCGTACGGTGCTCAGCCGGTGCGCGATGACGACGCAGGCGCAGCCGCGGCGGCGCAGGTTGTCGATGATGACCTGCTCGGTGGCGGCGTCCAGGGCGCTGGTGACCTCGTCGAGCACCAGGACGCTGGGGCGGCGCACCAGGGCCCGCGCGATCTCCAGACGCTGGCGCTGGCCGCCGGAGAAGTTCCTGCCGTCCTGCTCGACGCGGCCGTGGATGCCGCCGGGCCTGCGGGCCACGACGTCGTAGAGGCAGGCGTCCTTGAGGGCGGTGGTGACGGCGTCGTCGGGGATGGAGGGGTCCCACAGCGCGACGTTGTCGCGGATGGTGCCCTCGAAGAGGAACACGTCCTGGTCGACGAAGGAGACGGAGGCGGCGAGCGCGCCGCGCGGGATGTCCTGAAGGCGCTGCCCGTCGATGCGGATGGTGCCTTCCCAGGGGCTGTAGAGGCCCGAGATCAGCCGCGAGACGGTGGACTTGCCGCTGCCCGAGCCGCCGACGAGCGCGACCTGCTGTCCGGGGCCGACGGAGAGGGAGAAGCCGGTCAGGAGCGGCTTGTCGAGGGGGCTGTAGCCGAAGGTGACGTCTTCGAGGGTGACGTGGCCCTTGAGGCGGCGGGTGCTCGCCTCCGGTTCGGGACGGGAGTAGAGGGTGTCGACGGGGAAGTTCTCGACGTCCTTGAGGCGGGCGACGTCGGCGCCGAAGTCCTGGATGCGGCCCGCGACGCCGTTGAGGCGGGTGATCGGGGCGGTGAAGCGGGTGACGAGGGCCTGGAAGGCGACGAGCAGGCCGATCGAGAGGTGGCCCTCCACGGCACGCAGGCCGCCGATCCACAGGATCAGCGCGCTGTTGAGCGTCGCGAGGGTGGGCGCGACGACCCCGAGCCAGGCGCTCGGCACGCCGAGGCGCTGCTGCTCGTCGAGGGTGGTCGCGTGCTGGCCCGCCCACCTGCGGAAGTAGCCGTCCTCGCCGCCGGTGGCCTTCATGGTCTCGATGAGCTGGAGGCCGGTGTAGGAGGTGTTGGTGAGTCTGGCGCTGTCGGCGCGCAGCTTCTGGGTGCCGGTGGCGCGCAGGCGGACGACGACGCGCATCGCGACGATGTTCAGCAGGGCGATGCCGACGCCGACGAGGGTGAGCTGGGGGTCGTAGGTCCAGAGCAGGGCCGCGTAGAGGAGGACGACGATCCCGTCGACGCCCGCCGCGGTGAGGTCGCGGGCCAGGGTCTCGGCGACCGCGTCGTTGGACGCCAGGCGCTGGACGAGGTCGGCGGGGCTGCGCTGGGCGTAGAAGGTGACGGGCAGGCGCAGCAGGTGGCGCAGGAAGCGGGCGCTGCCGAGGGTGGAGGAGATGATCCGCCCGCGCAGCAGATTGGCCTGTTGCAGCCAGGTGAGCACCACCGTGAGCGCCACCATCGCGCCCATGGACGCGAACAGCGCGCCGAGCAGCGAGGTCTGGCGGCCGATCAGGAACAGGTCGATGTAGGTGCGGCTGAGCGCGGGCAGCGCCGCGCCGACCGCGACCAGGAGCAGGCTGGCGAGGAGGGCGGCGAGCATGGTGCCCGTGGTGCCGCGCAGCCGTGCCGGGAGTGCCCGCGCGATGCCGGGCCTGCGCCCGCCGGGGCGGAAGTCCTCGCCCGGTTCGAGGACCAGGACGACGCCGGTGAAGCTGGTGTCGAAGTCCTCGGCGGGGATGAAGCGGCGGCCCTTGTCGGGGTCGTTGATGTGGACGCCGCGGCGGCCCATGCGGCGGCCCATGCCGTCGTAGACGACGTAGTGGTTGAACTCCCAGAACAGGATCGCGGGCGCCTTGACCTCGGCGAGCGCGGCCGGTTCCATCTGCATGCCCTTGGCCGTCAGACCGTAGCCGCGGGCCGCCTTGAGCAGGTTGCTGGCCCGTGAGCCGTCGCGCGACACCCCGCAGGCGATGCGCAGTTCCTCCAGCGGTACGTGCCGCCCGTGGTGGGCGAGGACCATGGCGAGGGCGGCGGCGCCGCACTCCACGGCTTCCATCTGGAGGACGGTGGGGGTGCGGACGGCCCGGTGCCGCTCGCGCTTGGCGGCCGGGCGCGGTGCGGCGCGGCGGCGTCCCCGCTGGGGTCCGGGG
>NZ_JASKYR010000014.1:0-31994 GCF_041028215.1 Streptomyces flavofungini | reverse complement strand
TCGCACCGCCGTACGCCCCGTCGCTGGAACCCGAACATCCAGCGTGTGCGTGCCGTGGTGAGCGGGACGCCGAAGCGCCTCAACGCCTGCACCTCGTGCATCAAGGCCGGCAAGGTCTCGCGCTGACGTCAGCGCGGCCACCTAGCTGGTTGCTGAATCAGCCGGTTCCCCGTCAGGGGGGCCGGCTTTTTCGTATGCCGTCCCCCCTCGCGTCGTCTGCCGTCCCCCTCGCGCCGCCCGGGAGTGCGCCTACCTGAAGCGCCAGCCGTGATCCACCGGGCCGATCCCGCCGCCGAGCGCGAACCCCGCGGCGATCGCCCCGGTCACGTACTCCTTGGCCGCCGTGACGGCCGTCGGGACGTCGTCCCCCTTGGCGAGCCCCGCCGCGATCGCGCTGGCCAGCGTGCAGCCGGTGCCGTGGGTGTGCCGGTTGTCGTGGCGCGGGGCGCGCAGCAGAAGCTCCTCGGAGCCGTCCGTCAGCAGGTCCACGGCGTCGCCCGCCAGATGGCCGCCCTTGATCAGCACCCACCTGGGCCCGTACGCGAGGACGGCGGCGGCCGCGCGCCGCAGTCCGTCCTCGGAGGTGACCCGGACGCCGGTAAGCTGGGCGACCTCGTCGAGGTTGGGCGTCGCGACCGTGGCCGCGGGCAGCAGCTTCGTGCGCACGGAGTCCAGGGCCGACGCCGCGAGCAGCGAGTCGCCGTGCTTGGAGACGCCGACCGGGTCGACCACGGCGGGCGCGTCCGTACCCGCGAGCAAGTCGGCGACCGTCTCGACCAGTTCGGCCGAGGCGAGCATGCCGGTCTTCACGGCTCCTACGCCGATGTCGTCGACGACGCTGCGGTACTGGGCGCGCACCGCATCGGCCGGAAGCTCCCAGAAGCCCTGCACGCCCAGTGAGTTCTGCGCGGTGACGGCCGTGACGACGCTCATGCCGTGCGTGCCGAGGGCCAGCATCGTCTTCAGGTCGGCCTGGATGCCCGCGCCGCCGCCCGAGTCGGAGCCCGCGACGGTCAGGACGCGGGGCGGCGCGCTCATTCGGCGTCTCCGTTGTCCCCGAAGTGGTCCCAGCCCTTGCTGGTCCAGGGCGCCCCGTCCACGGTCACCTGGGGCAGCGCGGAGGGGTTGAGGACCTCGCCGATGACCTTCCAGCGGGCGGGCAGCTTCACGTCGGCGGGGAAGGTCGCCACGATGGCGTGGTCCTCGCCGCCGTTGAGCACCCACTGGAGCGGGTCGACGCCGACGGCCTGGCCGATGTCGTTCATCTGGGAGGGCACGTCGACGTCGCCGGAGCGGATGTCGATGCGCACCTTGCTCGCCTCGGCGATGTGGCCGAGGTCGGCGATCAGGCCGTCGCTGACATCCGTCATGGAGGTCGCGCCGAGCCCGGCGGCCGCGGGGCCCGCGTGGTACGGCGGCTCGGGCCTGCGGTGGGCCTCCACGAAGGCGCGCGGCGAGCGGAAGCCGCGGGAGAGCACCGCGTGGCCCGCCGCCGACCAGCCCAACCAGCCGGTGACGGCCACGACATCGCCGGGCTGCGCGCCGCCGCGCGTCACGGCCTCGTGGTTGCGCAGGTCGCCGAGGGCGGTGATCGCGACGGTGATCGTGTCGCCGCGCACGACGTCGCCGCCCACGACGGCGGCTCCGGCGACCTGGCACTCGTCCCTGAGCCCGTCCATCAGCTCGGTGGGCCAGCTCGCGGGCAGTTCGGCGGGGACGACGAGGCCGAGCAGGAGCGCGGTCGGCACGGCGCCCATGGCGGCGATGTCGGCGAGGTTCTGCGCGGCGGCCTTGCGGCCGACGTCGTACGCGGTGGACCAGTCGCGGCGGAAGTGCCGTCCTTCGAGGAGGATGTCGGTGCTCGCCACGACCCTGCGGTCCGGAGCGGACACGACCGCGGCGTCGTCGCCGGGGCCGATCCGCACGGCCGGGGTGGAGGTGAGCCGCGAGGTGAGCTCCCTGATGAGCCCGAACTCCCCCAACTCGCCCACGGTTCCCTTCACCGAGTCTCACCATGCCCTTTCACACTGCTCGGCTTGCGGTCGCGAGCCGTCTGCGTCGTCGGTACGGTCGAGGTGACCGTTGTTTTCTGCTCCGCGTCCACCACGATGTGCGCCACAGCCCGCCCGGGTCTCCCCGCGGCGAGCGGCGACGCGGTACCGTGGCGTCCCTTCTCCCCACATGATCCTCGTGGTCGCCCTGGAGGTTCCGTGGTACAGGCGTACATCCTGATCCAAACTGAGGTCGGCAAGGCGTCGACCGTCGCCGAGCTGATCGGCAAGATCCCGGGAGTGATCCAGGCCGAGGACGTGACCGGCCCCTACGATGTCATCGTGCGGGCCCAGGCGGACACGGTGGACGAACTCGGCCGCATGGTGGTCGCCAAGGTCCAGCAAGTGGACGGCATCACCCGTACCCTGACCTGCCCGGTCGTGCACTTGTAGCCCCCGTCTACCCTGGCCCGGTGAACATCCCCCGACTCCGGCGCCGCTGCCTCACAGGAACGTCCGCCCTCGCGCTGCTGATCACGACGGCGGCCTGCTCATCTTCGGACGACAAGGCGTCGGTGGTGGTTCCTTCCCCGGCCGCGAAGGCCGCGGGACTCTGCCGTGACCTGCACGGACAGCTCCCGGAGAAGGTCGATGGCCTGAAGCGGACCGACCCCGGGCCTGCGTCGGAGCTGACCGCCGGGTGGGGAGACCCGGCGATCATACTGCGCTGCGGTGTCGAGCGGCCCCCCGAGATGATCGATCCCGAGTACGCGAAGAAGAACAGCGTCAGGGTCAACGACGTCGCCTGGCTGCTCCAGAAGCACGACGACGGGTCGTACACGTTCACCACGGGGGCGCGTCTCGCCTACGTCGAGGTGACGCTGCCCGAGGAGCGCACGGGGGACGGTCTCGGCCCGCTGACGGATTTCGCGGAGCCCATCAAGAAGACCGTCCCCAAGGGCATCGCCTGAGCCCGGCAGGACCGGGTCCTAGCGCAGCCCGGTGGAGCGGTTCAGCGCCGACTGGATGAGGCGGTCGACCAGCTCCGCGTAGCCGACGCCGCTCTTCTCCCACATCTGCGGGTACATCGAGATGGGCGTGAAGCCCGGCATGGTGTTGATCTCGTTGATGACGAAGCGGCCGTCCTCGGTGAGGAAGAAGTCCGCGCGCACCAGGCCCTCGCAGGAGGCGGCCTCGAAGGCGTCGACGGCCAGGCGCTGGATCTCGGCGGTCTCCTCGGCCGTCAGCGGGGCGGGCACGATGCCGGGCGTCGAGTCGATGTACTTCGCCTCGAAGTCGTAGTACGCGTGCGTCTGGACCGGCGGGATCTCGGCGGGGACGCTCGCCCGGGGGCCGTCCTCGAACTCCAGGACGCCGCACTCGATCTCCCTGCCGCGCAGCAGCGCCTCGACGAGGATCTTGGGGTCGTGGCGCTGGGCCTCGGCGATCGCCTCGTCCAGGCCCTCGAAGGAGTCCACCTTGGTGATGCCGATCGAGGAGCCCGCGCGCGCGGGCTTGATGAACAGCGGCCAGCCGTGCTCGCCCGCGAAGTCCGCGATGCGCTGCCGGGCGCCCGCCTCGTCCTGCCGCCACTCGCGGGGGCGGATCGTCAGGTACGGGCCGACGTCGAGGCCGAAGGAGGTGAACACCCGCTTCATGTAGTCCTTGTCCTGGCCGACGGCCGAGGCGAGGACACCGGAGCCCACATAGGGCACTCCGGAGAGTTCGAGCAGCCCCTGGAGCGTGCCGTCCTCTCCGTAGGGACCGTGCAGCATCGGGAAGACGACGTCGACCTCGCCGAGGGCCTTGGGCACGGAGCCGGGCTCGCTGTAGACGACTTCGCGGCTGCCGGGGTCGAGCGGCAGCACGACGCCGCCCTCGACGGAGTCCGCGAGCTCGGCGACGTTCGGCATCCTGCGGTCGGCGATGGCCATCCGCTCGGGCTCGTCCGCGGTCAGCGCCCAGCGGCCGTCCGTGGTGATGCCGATGGGCAGGACGTCGTACTTGGTGCGGTCGATCGCGCGCAGCACGGCGCCGGCCGTGACGACGGAGATGCCGTGCTCCGAACTGCGGCCGCCGAAGACGACGGCCACGCGCGGCTTGCGGTGCGACCGCTCAGAGCTCGACTCGGGGCGCTGCTCAGGGCTCTGGGGGAGGTTCTCGCTGCTCATATCGGCTTGAGAGTACCTGCTGACCCTTCAGGAGTCAGTCGTGGCCGTCAGCGGCGCTCGGGCTTCGCGCTGCGCGACATCAGCTCCTTCAGGGCCACCAGCGGGGGCGTGCCCTCGTGCACGATGCCCACGACGGTCTCCGTGATCGGCATGTCGACGCCGTGCCTGCGGGCCAGATCGAGCACCGACTCGCACGACTTGACGCCCTCGGCGGTCTGCCTGGTGACCGCGATCGTCTCCTGGAGGGTCATGCCCTTGCCCAGGTTGGTGCCGAAGGTGTGGTTGCGCGAGAGCGGCGAGGAGCAGGTCGCCACCAGGTCGCCGAGGCCCGCGAGCCCGGAGAAGGTCAGCGGGTCGGCGCCCATCGCGAGCCCGAGCCGGGTGGTCTCGGCGAGGCCGCGCGTGATGAGCGAGCCCTTGGTGTTGTCGCCGAGGCCCATCCCGTCCGCGATGCCCACGGCGAGCCCGATGACGTTCTTGACGGCACCGCCGAGCTCGCAGCCGACCACGTCGGTGTTGGTGTACGGGCGGAAGTACGGCGTGTGGCAGGCCCTCTGGAGGCGCTGGGCGACGGCCTCGTCCCGGCAGGCGACCACGGCGGCGGCGGGCTGCCTGGCGGCGATCTCGCGGGCCAGGTTCGGTCCGGTGACGACGGCGACGCGCTCGGCGGGCACCTTCGTCACGTCCTCGACGACCTCGCTCATCCGCATGGCCGAGCCCAGTTCGACGCCCTTCATCAGGGAGACGAGGACGGTCTCGGGGGCGAGGAGCGGCGACCAGGCGGCGAGGTTCTCGCGCAGCGTCTGGGAGGGCACCGCGAGGACGGTGAAGTCGGCGTCCGCGGCGGCCTCGGCCGGGTCGGCGGTCGCGCGGAGGTTCTCGGGGAGCTCGACGTCCGGGAGGTAGTCGGGGTTGCGCCGGGTGGAGTTGACGGCCTCGGCCAGTTCGGGCCTGCGGCCCCACAGGGTGACGTCGCATCCCGCGTCGGCGAGCACCATGCCGAAGGCCGTGCCCCAGGAGCCCGTTCCGAAGACGGCGGCCTTCACAGGTCGTGCCGTCGGTCCGGTGTGCTCGTGGTGCGTCACTTGCTGTCCTCCGGGGTGCTTTCGGCGGTGCCCTGCGCGACGCCGCGGCCCGCTGCCTTGCGTCGTTGTTCCAGCCGCGCCCTGCGCGGGTCGTACGGCGTTCCGGGGGCCTTCTCGCCCCTGACCTCCTCCAGGAGTTCGGTGATCGCGGCCATGATGGCCTCGGTCGCCTCGCGGAGCACCTCGGGCGTCGGCTCCTTGTCGTAGAAGCGCGACAGGTCGACGGGCGGTCCGGCCTTCACCTGGAGGGTCTTGCGCGGGAAGAGGGCGAGCTTCTTGCTGTACGGCGGCAGGGCGAGGTTGGCGCCCCACTGGGCGACGGGGATCACCGGGCAGCGGGTCTTGAGCGCGACCCGCGCGGCACCGGACTTGGCCGTCATCGGCCATACGTCGGGGTCCCTGGTCAGGGTGCCCTCGGGGTAGAAGGCGACGCACTCGCCGCGCTCGATGGCATCGACGGCGGCCCGGAAGGCGTCGAGCGCGTTGGTGGTCTCGCGGTAGACCGGGATCTGGCCCGTGCCCTTCATGACCTTGGCGACGAAGCCGCCCTTGAAAAGGCCGTCCTTGGCCAGGAAACGCGGCACCCGTCCGGTGTTGTACTGGAAGTGTGCGTACGACAGCGGGTCGATATACGAGTTGTGATTCACCGCCGTGATGAATCCGTCGTCGGCCGGAATGTGCTCCATTCCACGCCAGTCCCGCTTGAACAGAACCACCAGCGGCGGTTTTGCGATGACCGCCGCAAGGCGGTACCAGAAGCCGATTCTGCGGCGGGACACGCGGGCACCTTCCTTCATGAACCTGTTCGGCCGCACAAGTGTCGCCCCAGGCTGCCGGTCTGTCGAGAACACCGTACGCCCACCCGTCTGCCGCCACCGCCCCCGCGCCACCCCTTTCCGGTGCCCGGTGACCGGGGCCGCGGGCAGGTCACAATGGGCGCGACGACAAGGACGGAGCGCCCGTGCAGTGGACCCTGGTCATACCCCTGAAACCGCTGGCGCGCGCCAAGAGCAGGCTGGCCGCCACCGCCGGTGACGGTCTGCGCCCCGGCCTCGCGCTCGCCTTCGCCCAGGACACCGTGGCCGCCGCCGTGGCCTGTCCCGCGGTGCGCGATGTGGCGGTCGTCACGGACGACGCCCTGGCGCGGCGCGAGCTCTCGGCGCTGGGGGCCAGGGTCGTCCCCGACGCGCCGGGAGAGGGTCTCAACGCCGCGCTGCGCTATGGCAGCGAAGCGGTCCGCGCGCACCGCCCCGAAGCGGCCGTCGCGGCCCTGAACGCGGATCTGCCCGCCCTGCGGCCGATGGAATTGGCGCGGGTACTCGACTCCGCCGCTCTTTTTCCCCGCGCATTCCTGCCGGATTCCGCAGGAATCGGCACGACACTCCTGACCGCGTCGACGGGATCGGAATTGTCTCCCGCATTCGGTGCGGACTCGCGCGCCAGGCACTCGGCGTCGGGGGCCGCGGAAATCACCGTGGAAGGCGTCGATTCCGTGCGCCGGGACGTGGACACCGGCGAGGATCTGCGGGCCGCTCTCGCGCTGGGCGTGGGCCCGCGCACCGCCGAGGCCGCCGCCCGGCTGCTCATCGCCGACTGAACCCGGCCCGCGGGAGTCCGACTGAGTACGCTGCCTCCATGCAGGCGACCGCGTACACGTACGACTCCGAGACCCGCAGCGGCAGTGTGCTGCTCGACGACGGCACCCCGGTGGCCTTCGGGGCCCCCGCGTTCGACGCGGGCGGGCTGCGGCTGCTGCGGCCCGGCCAGCGGGTGCGCATCGAGGCCGAGGGCGAGGGCGAGGGGCGCCGGATCACCCTGGTGACGCTTCAGACGTTCTGACGCTCCAGACGTCCTGACGCTTCGGACGTGCTGAGCGCGGGCCCCGGAGCGGTTGCGCGGAGATGGCGAACCCCCGTACGGCCGAACGGGGAACGACGCGGGCCGGGCTCCCCCGTGGGAGCCCGGCCCGGCGCGTGAGTGCCCTGTGCCCTACTTCTTGCGGGCGGTGGCCTTCTTGGCGGTCGTCTTGCGCGCCGTGGACTTCTTGGCGGGCGCCTTCTTGGCGGTGGCCTTGGTCGCCGGGGCGGTCTTCTTCGCCGTGGCCTTCTTGGCGGCGGGCGTGGCCTTCTTGGCGGTGGTCTTCTTCGCCGCGGCCGTCTTGGCGGTGGTCGCCTTCTTGGCGGGCGTGGCCTTCTTGGCCGCGGCCTTCTTCGCCGTCGCCGTGGTCTTCTTGGCGGGCGTGGCCTTCTTCGCGGCGGCCTTCTTCGTGGTCGCCGCCGTCGTCGCCGCCGACGTCGACGCGGTCTTCTTGGCGGTGGCCTTCTTGGCGGTCGTCGCCTTCTTGGCCGCGGCCTTCTTGACCGTCGCCGAAGCGCCGCCGGTCAGGCTGCCCTTGGGCGCCTTCTTGACCGCGACATCGTTCTTCGGGAGCTTCTTCGAACCGCTCACCAGGTCCTTGAAGCCCTGACCGGCGCGGAAACGCGGAACCGAGGTCTTCTTGACCCGCACGCGCTCCCCGGTCTGCGGGTTGCGGGCGTAACGGGCCGGACGGTCGACCTTCTCGAACGAGCCGAAGCCGGTGACCGAAACACGGTCCCCGCTGACCACGGCGCGGACGACGGCGTCCAGGACCGCGTCCACGGCGTCGGCGGCCTGCTGACGGCCCCCGACCTTGTCGGCAATCGCTTCTACGAGCTGCGCCTTGTTCACGTCTTCCCCTTCGGAGACATTGCCGGGAGCGAAATACTCCGGCTTTTTCGCACGTTAGGCAGATATATACCGCAAATCAAACACGAAACGGGCTAATCACCCTTGTGCCGCAACGAACTGGCCCATCTCGGAGTTCCTCGAAGGTCCGTTGAGGCTTGCCACTCAGACGTCTTCCGGGAATCGGCCCTCGTCCGCTTCGTCGAGGGACGCCATCAATCGCTCCAGACGCCTTGCCGCATCGGCGAGATCGTGTTTGGCCGCGGCCGTAATGACCAGCAGCTTCCGGGTCAGCGCCATCCGTACGCCCTCCGGGACTTGCAGTGCGCGCACTCTTGCGTGCGCTTCCTTCAGTCGGTCCGCGACGAGCCCGTAGAGCTCGAGTTGGTCGTCACGTCCCATGCACCGATTGTGCCATCTGGGGCGAGTTGTCGCCTCCGCAGGGGGTAACTGCCGCCGCCGGCCGCCGATTCGAGGGTACCCGGTCCGGCCGAGTACAAGGGGATTTCAAGCCTCTTCTTCCCTGATGGACAAGGGAGTTGAGACCACCCGTTCAGGCCATCCGCCCCAGCTCAGGGGGCACACACAGAAGTACCCCCAACCGTCCACGATTGGGGGTACGTCAGGGTGTTGCGGAGTGTCAGACCTGAACGGTCCGGGGCTTGTACGAGGGGCGCCCGCTCTCGTACGCGGCGATGTCCTGCTCGTTCCTGAGCGTGATGCTGATGTCGTCCAGGCCGTTCAGGAGCCGCCAGCGGGCGTTCTCGTCGAGGTCGAAGTCGGCGGTGATGCCCGCCGCGCGGACCTGGCGGTCCTCCAGGTCGACCGTGATCTCGGCCTGCGGGTCGCTCTCCGTCAGCTCCCAGAGCGCGTCCACGACCTGCTGGTCGAGCACCACGGTGAGCAGGCCGTTCTTCAGCGAGTTGCCCCGGAAGATGTCCGCGAAGCGGGAGGAGATGACGGCCTTGAAGCCGAAGTTCTGCAGCGCCCAGACGGCGTGCTCGCGCGAGGACCCGGTGCCGAAGTCCGGCCCCGCGACCAGGACGGTGGCCCCCTGGCGGTCGGGCTTGTTCAGCACGAACTCCGGGTCCTTGCGCCAGGCCTCGAAGAGGCCGTCCTCGAAGCCGTCCCTGGTGACCTTCTTCAGCCAGTGGGCGGGGATGATCTGGTCGGTGTCGACGTTGCTGCGGCGCAGCGGCACGGCCCGGCCGGTGTGCTTGGTGAATGCTTCCATGGCTCTCAGACTCCGGCGGTCACGGGGGCGTCGGACAGGTCGGCGGGCGATGCCAGGTGGCCGGTGACCGCGGTGGCCGCGGCGACCTGCGGCGAGACCAGGTGGGTGCGCCCGCCCTTGCCCTGCCTGCCCTCGAAGTTGCGGTTGGACGTGGACGCCGAGCGCTCCCCGGGGGCCAGTTGGTCGGGGTTCATGCCGAGGCACATCGAGCAGCCCGCGTGCCGCCACTCGGCGCCCGCGGCGGTGAAGACCTTGTCCAGGCCCTCCTCGACGGCCTGGAGGGCGACCCGGACCGAACCGGGGACGACCAGCATCCGTACGCCGTCGGCGACCTTGCGGCCCTCGACGATCGAGGCCGCCGCGCGCAGGTCCTCGATACGGCCATTGGTGCAGGAGCCCACGAAGACGGTGTCGACCCTGATGTCCCGCAGCGCCTGCCCGGCGGTCAAGCCCATGTACTCCAGGGCCTTTTCGGCGGCGTACCGCTCCGAGGCGTCCTCGTACGAAGCCGGGTCGGGGACGTTCGCCGACAGCGGCGCGCCCTGGCCCGGGTTGGTGCCCCAGGTGACGAACGGCGCCAGCTCGGTGGCGTCAATGTAGACCTCCGCGTCGAAGACGGCGTCCTCGTCGGTGCGCAGGGTCTTCCAGTACGCGACGGCGGCGTCCCAGTCCTCGCCCTTCGGGGCGTGGTCGCGGCCCTGGAGGTAGTCGAAGGTGGTCCGGTCGGGGGCGATCATCCCGGCCCTCGCGCCCGCCTCGATGGACATGTTGCAGATGGTCATGCGGGCCTCCATCGAGAGTTTCTCGATGGCCGGGCCGCGGTACTCCAGGACGTAGCCCTGGCCGCCGCCGGTGCCGATCCTCGCGATGATGGCGAGGATGAGGTCCTTGGCGGTGACGCCGTCGGGCAGCTCGCCGTCGACGGTGATGGCCATGGTCTTGGGGCGGGCCATCGGCAGCGTCTGGGTGGCCAGCACGTGCTCGACCTGCGAGGTGCCGATGCCGAACGCCAGCGCGCCGAAGGCGCCGTGGGTGGAGGTGTGCGAGTCGCCGCAGACCACGGTGGTGCCCGGCTGGGTCAGTCCCAGCTGCGGTCCCACCACGTGGACGACGCCCTGCTCGACGTCGCCCAGCGGGTGCAGCCGGACGCCGAAGTCCGCGCAGTTCTTGCGCAGCGTCTCCAGCTGGGCCCGGGAGACCGGGTCGGCGATGGGCTTGTCGATGTCGAGGGTCGGAGTGTTGTGATCCTCGGTCGCGATGGTGAGGTCGAGCCGCCGCACCTGGCGGCCCGCCTGGCGGAGGCCGTCGAAGGCCTGGGGGCTGGTCACCTCGTGCAGCAGGTGCAGATCGATGAAGAGGAGGTCGGGCTCGCCCTCGGCGCGCCGGACGACGTGGTCGTCCCAGACCTTCTCCGCGAGTGTCCTACCCATCGCTTTCCCTCCGACCGGCGGCGTCGCCGGCCCAACTAGAGAATGTGGTCGCCGACGCGCGCACCCCTCGTACCGCACGTCGACCGTCGATCCGTTGGTCCGCGGATCGTCCGTACAGAGTGGCGTGTCTCGCGAGAAATTGAACTTGCGTTTCACAGAGTGAGACGCGAGTATCGACGCATGGACAACTCTAGCGGCGTCGGCGTTCTCGACAAGGCGGCTCTTGTCTTGAGCGCCCTGGAGTCCGGCCCGGCCACCCTCGCGGGGTTGGTCGCGGCCACCGGGCTCGCACGACCCACGGCCCACCGACTGGCCGTGGCACTGGAACACCACCGGATGGTGGCGCGGGACATGCAGGGCCGTTTCATCCTCGGCCCCCGCCTCGCGGAGCTCGCGGCGGCGGCGGGCGAGGACCGGCTGCTCGCCACGGCGGGCCCCGTCCTCACCCACCTGCGGGACGTCACGGGCGAGAGCGCGCAGCTCTACCGCCGCCAGGGCGACATGCGCATCTGCGTGGCCGCCGCCGAGCGGCTGTCCGGCCTGCGGGACACCGTCCCCGTCGGCTCGACGCTGACCATGAAGGCGGGCTCGTCCGCGCAGATCCTCATGGCCTGGGAGGAGCCGGAGCGCCTGCACCGCGGCCTCCAGGGCGCCCGCTTCACGGCCACGGCCCTCTCGGGCGTGCGCCGCAGGGGCTGGGCCCAGTCGATCGGCGAGCGGGAGCCGGGCGTCGCCTCCGTCTCGGCGCCCGTACGCGGCCCGTCCAACCGCGTGGTCGCCGCCGTCTCGGTGTCCGGACCGATCGAGCGCCTGACCCGGCACCCCGGCCGGATGCACGCCCAGGCGGTCATCGACGCCGCGGGACGGCTGTCGGAGGCCCTGCGCCGCACGGGCTGACCCACCCGGCCCGACGCACCCGGTCCGGCGTACGCCCGCACTGACGTACGCACGGCCGGAGGGACCGCCCCAACGCCGCGGCGGCCCCTCCGGTCATGCGCACCCCCTCACGGGGGCTTCAGGCCCTCTCGTGACCCTTCCGACGGGCTTCTCTCTCCCCCCAGGCCCGCAGACCTTTCCGACAGCCTCAGACCGCCTTGAGGCGGTCGGCCGCCCGGTCGCCGCGGCGGCCCACCGGGACGACCCCGGTCGCCTGGCCCAGGCCGAAGGCGGGCATGTTCACATAGACCGCCTCATGGGCGCCGGCCGGCACGAGATAGGTCTCGTGCCAGAAGCCGACCTTTCCCCTGCCTTCCCGGATGCGCCGGTTGAAGGCCGCCCACGCCGGGCGGTGCGCCTTGTCGGGCGCCGCCGAGTAGGCGAGCAGCTTCTCGTGCGACTCCCAGTACTGCACCACGTACAGCAGGCGGGTGCCGCCGAACAGCAGCCGGTACCCCAGCAGGCCGCTCCCCTTGTCCCGCGACAGCTCCTTGAGCATGCGCGGCATCGCGAGGAACACGGGCCACCAGCTCCGTACGGCACGGAAGTTGTTGATGCGCATGCCTATGTGGAAGACGACCACGCCCCCTTCCGCCGCCGCGGTCGTGCGCCCTTCGATCGGCTTGCCGCTCATGACACTTCCCCCTCAACAGAGCCCTGGCCGAACATTGGATAGCGTCGCTATCCATGCTTAGATAGTGCCACTCTCCAATAGGGAGCGCAAGAGGAGGCACGACGAGATGAGACTGGCGGAGCTGAGCCGGCGCGGCGCGGTCCCCACGGCCACGATCAAGTACTACTTGCGCGAGGGGCTGCTCCCGCCCGGCCGCCGCGTCAGCGCGACCCAGGCCGAGTACGACGAGACGCATCTCCAGCGGCTCCGCCTGGTGCGGGCCCTCGTCCAAGTGGGCCGGGTGCCGATCGCGTCGGCGCGCGAGGTGCTCGCCGCCCTGGAGGACGAGTCCCTGGACCACAGCTCCCGGCTCGGCACGGCGGTCCGGGCGCTGCCGCACGGCCCCGAGCCGGACGCCGACGAGACGGCGCGGGAGGACGCGCACCGCACGGTGGACGAGCTCATCGCCCGCCTCGGCTGGGCGCACGCGCGGGAGTACGGGTCCGAGTCCCCCGCCTACCGGATGCTGGTGACCTCCGTGGTCACGCTGGCGCGGCTCGGTTACCCGTGCTCGGTGGACGACCTGGCGCCCTACGCCCGCGCGGGCGCGCAACTGGCCACCGCCGACCTGGACTTGATCGAGCGGTACGAGTCGCCGGACGAGCAGCTGGAGGCGGCGGTGGCGCTGACGGTGCTGTACGAGCCGGTGCTGCTGAGTCTGCGCCGCATCGCACAGGCCGAGGAGTCCGACCGCCGCTACCGGCGGGACGGCTCCGAAGGGCGCGCCCTCTCCGAGCCGGACGACTCCACCCGGGCATGACGAAGGGGCCCTCCCTGACGGGAAGGCCCCTTGCCGTTTCTGTACCCCCGACCGGATTCGAACCGGCGCTACCGCCTTGAGAGGGCGGCGTGCTAGGCCGCTACACAACGGGGGCTCTAGCGATCTCGTACGGGCCACGGAGTGGCTTGACAAGATCAGTTACTGCGCTGGGCTACCAGGACTCGAACCTAAACTAACGGAACCAGAAACCGTCGTGCTGCCAATTACACCATAGCCCAATGTGGTCTAGACCAGGTCTAGTACCGACAGTACCCCCGACCGGATTCGAACCGGCGCTACCGCCTTGAGAGGGCGGCGTGCTAGGCCGCTACACAACGGGGGCCCTAGCGATCCTGCATCAGTGACAGTGGGTGCGACCCGATCTGTCCCCGCGGGAAGGATCTGTACCCCCGACCGGATTCGAACCGGCGCTACCGCCTTGAGAGGGCGGCGTGCTAGGCCGCTACACAACGGGGGCCTGCGGACTATGTCCGCGATATGCAGATGAGCTCTGCGAGCTGGCCTACCAGGACTCGAACCTAGACTAACGGAACCAGAAACCGTCGTGCTGCCAATTACACCATAGGCCATCAAAGCGCCACCCCTTGACGGGGTTTTGTTTGACTTACGCTTCCCGGCCGGACCTTTCGGCCCTCTCGGGCGGCGCAGGAAGAACATTACCCGAAGGTGGACGGCGCTCCAAAACGGGTATCCCCCCGCAGCAGCGCGGGGAGCTCGGAGAGGTCCCGGATGCGGTGCACACCAGACGGCCCCTCGCCCGCCGAGCCCTCGCGGTCGAGCCAGACGCCGAGGAGTCCCGCGTCCCTCGCGCCCCTGGCGTCGATCTCCGGCTGGTCACCGACGTAGGCGATCTCGGCGGGAGCGAGGCCGAGGTGCGTGCAGACCGCGAGGAAGGCCTCCGCGGCCGGTTTGGAGACGCCGAGGTCGGCGGCGCACAGGACGGCCTCGAAGCGGTCGCGCACACCGAGGACGCGCAGCTTGCGGTCCTGGACGACGAGGGCGGAGTTGGAGAGCACCGCGTGGCGGTAGCCGTCGGCGAGGGCGTCCAGGGCGGGCAGGGTGTCGGGGAAGAGGGACCAGGCCGATTCGTAATGCCCCACGTAGCGGCCGAACCAGGCGTCGACGTCGGGGTCGGCGAGGTCCGGGGCCTGAAGGAAGTCCCGCACCCGGTCCCGCCGCTGCTGCTCGAAGGTCACTCCCCCGGCGCCGAAGCGGGCCCAGTGCAGCTCGGTCAGCTCCTTCCACCGGGCGAGCGCCCGCTCGGCGGACTCGTACCGCTCAAGGAGCCCCTCGGCGGTGAGGTGGGCGTGCATGCCGGTGGTGTCGGCACGCGCGTAGTCGAAGATCGTGTCGTCGATGTCCCAGACCACGGCTTTGATCGGCATGGCAGCGACGGTAATCGAACGGCACGGCCCTGCGTAAGCGGAGGACCCGGCCCGGCGTATGCGAAGGACCCGGGAGCCGTGGCGGCTTCCGGGTCCTTCGTCGGCGTACGCCCGCCGGTCAGGCGGTGAGCTTCGCCAGGGCCGCGTCGATGCGGGCCAGGGTCTTCTCCCTGCCCAGGATCTCCAGGGACTCGAAGAGGGGCAGGCCGACCGTGCGGCCGGTGACGGCGACGCGGACCGGGGCCTGGGCCTTGCCGAGCTTGAGGCCGTGCTCCTCGCCCGCCGCGAGGACGGCGTCCTTGAGGGACTCCGGGGAGCTCCAGTCGGCCGCGTCCAGCTTGGCGCGGGCGGTGCGCAGCAGGGCGTCGGAGCCCTCCTTCATCGCCTTCGTCCAGGACGGCTCGTCGAAGACCGGCTCCGCGCGGAAGAGGAAGTCCACATTGGCCGTGATCTCGGAGAGGACCTTCAGGCGGGTCTGCGCGTGCGGCGCGATGGCCTGCCAGGCGGCCTCGTCGAACTCCTCGGGCGCCCAGTTGGCGTGCGGGGCGCGCAGCCAGGGCTCGCAGGCCTCGGCGAAGGTCTTCACGTCCAGCATGCGGATGTGGTCGGCGTTGATCGCCTCGGCCTTCTTCAGGTCGAAGCGGGCCGGGTTGGAGTTCACATCCGCGAGGTCGAACTTGGCGACCATCTCCGGGATCGTGAAGACGTCCTGGTCGGCGGAGAACGACCAGCCCAGGAGGGAGAGGTAGTTCAGCAGGCCCTCGGGCAGGAAGCCGCGCTCGCGGTAGAGGTTCAGGGACGCCTGCGGGTCGCGCTTGGAGAGCTTTTTGTTGCCCTCGCCCATGACGTACGGCAGGTGGCCGAACTGGGGGATCGTCTTGGCGACGCCCAGGTCGATCAGCGCCTTGTAGAGGGCGATCTGCCGGGGCGTGGAGGAGAGCAGGTCCTCGCCGCGCAGGACGTGGGTGATCTCCATCAGGGCGTCGTCGACGGGGTTGACCAGCGTGTACAGCGGGGCGCCGTTGGCGCGCACGATGCCGTAGTCGGTGACGTTCTCCGCCTGGACGGTGATCTCGCCGCGGACCAGGTCGGTGAAGGTGGTGGCCTCGTCCGGCATCCGGAAGCGGACGATGTGGCTGCGGCCCTCGGCCTCGTACGCCTGGATCTGCTCGGCGGTCAGCGTGCGGCAGAGCCCGTCGTAGCCGGACGGCCTGCCCGCGGCGCGGGCGGCCTCGCGGCGGGCGTCGAGCTCCTCGGTGGTGCAGTAGCACGGGTAGGCGTTGCCACTGTCCAGGAGCTTCTGGGCGATCTCCTTGTAGATGTCCATGCGCTGCGACTGGCGGTACGGCGCGTGCGGGCCGCCGACCTCGGGGCCCTCGTCCCAGTCGAAGCCCAGCCAGCGCATCGAGTCCAGGAGCTGCTCGTAGGACTCCTCGGAGTCACGGGCCGCGTCGGTGTCCTCGATGCGGAAGACCAGGGTGCCCTCGTTGTGCCGGGCGTAGGCCCAGTTGAAGAGGGCGGTGCGGACCAGGCCCACATGGGGGTTGCCGGTCGGGGAGGGACAGAACCGTACGCGTACGGGGGTCGCGTTAGCCACGCTTGATCACCTTGTTGGTGAGAGTGCCGATGCCTTCGATGGTGACGGCGACCTCGTCGCCGACGTTGAGCGGGCCGACCCCTGCCGGGGTGCCCGTGAGGATGACGTCGCCGGGGAGCAGCGTCATGGCCTCGGAGATGTTGACGATCAGATCCTCGATGGAGTGGATCATCTCGCTGGTGCGGCCGAGCTGGCGCTGCTGCCCGTTGACCGTGCACTGGATCGTGAGGTCGCCCGCCGCCGCGAGGTCCAGTTCCGTCTCCACCCAGGGGCCCAGCGGGCAGGCGCCGTCGAAGCCCTTGGCGCGGGCCCACTGCTTCTCGCGGCGCTGCACGTCGCGTGCGGTGACGTCGTTCGCGCAGGTGTAGCCGAAGATCACGTCCTTGACCCGCTCGCGCGGGACCTCCCGGCACATGCGGCCGATGACCACGGCCAGCTCGGCCTCGTGGTGCAGCTCCTCGGAGAAGGAGGGGTACGTGATGGCGTCGCCGGAGCCGACCAGCGAGGTGGACGGCTTGAGGAAGGCGAAGGGGACGTCGGGCACGTCGTGGCCGAGCTCCGCCGCGTGCTCCCGGTAGTTGCGGCCGTAGGCCACGATCTTGTTCGGCAGTACCGGCGGCAGCAGGCGGACCTTGCTCAGCGGGACCTTGGTGCCGGACAGCTCGAAGTCGGCGTACGGGATGCCCTTGATGATGTCGAGGACGAGCTCACCCTCTTTGCCGGGGGCGCCCTCTCCCTCCACCACGCCGTAGCCGACATTGCCGTCGATGGAGAACCTGGCGATACGCACGCTTGAGCCTCTTGAGGTGGTTGCGGTCTGACATCTCAGGCTAACGCGGTGGCCTGCGGCCCGCTGACGGCTTGCCCTGCCTGGGCCCGGGGTCTCGCCTCCGGGCGGCGCCGGGCTCCCCCTGAGTTTCCCGGCCCCCGGCGTCTCGCCTCCGGCTGTCGCCGCTGCGCGGCCCGTCCTCAAACGCCGGACGGGCTGACATCTCCCCGCACCCGACGTCTCACCCCGGCAGTCGCCGGGGCGCGGCCCGTCCCCAAGCGCCGGACAGGCTCGGAATTTCCCGCACCCGGCGTCTCACCTCGGCCCGTCGCCGCTGCGCGGCCCGTCCTCAAACGCCGGACGGGCTGACATCTCCCCGCACCCGGCGTCTCACCCMGGCAGTCGCCGSKGCGCGGCCCGTCCCCAAGCGCCGGACAGGCTCGGAATTTCCCGCACCCGGCGTCTCACCTCGGCCCGTCGCCGCTGCGCGGCCCGTCCTCAAACGCCGGACGGGCTGACATCTCCCCGCACCCGGCGTCTCACCCAGGCAGTCGCCGCTGCGCGGCCCGTCCCCAAGCGCCGGACGGGGTCAGATTTTCCCGGCGGCCCGGATCCTCAGGCGGACGTCGGGGTCGGCGGCTGTGGGGCGACCATCAGGACCGTGCGCTTGGGGTTCGCGGTCTGGGTCGGGAGTTCGACTGCGTGCTGGGGCTGCTCCGGTGCCGCCTGGACGCCGTCGGCGTCCGTGAGGTGCGCGAGGGTGGTGCGGCGCGGGTTGGCTATGTTTCGGAACATCGTCGAGTGCACAGTCTTCATCTGCTGTTCTGACCCTGTCGGTCGGGGCGCCGTCTGACGGGCGCAGCTTGTCGGATTCGCCATCCCTGTAAAGCGTCAGGCTAAACATCCAATTCCCGGCCAAAGTCCGGAAGACGCCATGATCTTCGTGTGAGTTTGCTCACGAGCTAGCGGGCAAAAGGGTCAATTCGCACGCGACTTCACGCCTTTAGAAACGGACATTGCGCCACTGAAGGCACCATTCCGCTCCTGATCATGAAGACTGGGACACCCCCTCCCCGTAGGAGCTACGTGGGGCAATGTCCGTTTTCCCCTAGATCACTTTCTACGTCTCGTGACACCCCACTCACGCCGCGTCACCCCTTTCGAGGTGCGGCACACGGGCCTTGTTGGAGATCCTGCACTGTGCTGGAATTCCCGGGACCGCCGCGGGATCGAACCGGCGCGCAGGGGCGCAACGCAGCGCCGAGTGGCGGCGGGAAGGGGGAGCAGCGCCGGTCACTCAACGACCACCCATGGGGCGTTTCGCGCCCCACGACGCCGACACCGTCCCGCCGTCACACGGCAGGACGCCTGGTCCAGAGGTTGCGACGCTAGTGCAGGGACGTTTCAAGAGGGATGGCAAGGGGTCTCCCCAGGCCGGCCGAGGCGAAGCCGCGGCGGAGCCGGAGCGCGGCGGGAACGACCGCGGCTCCTCGCCCCAGCACGCCCAGAACCCCGGTCCGGGCGCGCCCGGCGACAGCGGCCCCGCCGCGCGCCAGGGCGTCACGGGCGGCGGCCCGGCGGCTCCCCCCGCCAAGGACACCAAGGGCAAGGGCTCGACGGGCGCCAAGGCGCCCACCGGCCCCGGCTCCCGAATAGCCCTGCGCAACTGGCGCATCTCCACCCGCCTGGTCTCGCTGCTCGCGCTCCCCGTGATCACCGCGACCACGCTCGGCGGGCTCCGCATCAACTCGTCCCTCGACGAGATCCAGCAGCTCGACAACATGAAGCTGCTGACGGACATGACCAAGCAGGCGACCGCGCTCGCCGTGGCGCTCCAGGAGGAGCGCGACAAGTCGGCCGGTCCCCTCGCGCACGGCGCCAAGGCGACGGACTACACGGTCAAGGGCGCCCGCGAGAAGACCGACCGGGTCTACCGCGACTTCCTCCGGGGCACCCAGGACCTCAACGACACCGACGGCGAGAACGGCCTGCTCGGCGTCCGCCACAGCGCCGTCCAGATCACCCAGCAGCTCCAGGGCATCAACAAGGTCCGCAAGGACGCCTACAAGGACCCGAAGTCGACCTCGCAGACGGTCGAGGCCTACAGCCAGCTCGTCGAGCAGCTCCTCGCGTTGTCGCAGGACATGGCGCAGGCGACGTCCAACCCCGAGATGATCCAGCGCACCCGCGCCCTGGCCGCCTTCTCCTCGGCCAAGGAGTACGCGTCGGTGCAGCGCGCGATCATCGCCGCCGCCCTGCCCGCGAACGACAGCGACTACGGCAAGATCTCCGAGACGGACCGCACCTTCGGTCTCAGCGCCAACGCCAAGGAGCGTTCGGAGCTGGTCTCGTTCAGCAAGATCTACGCCGGTAACCCCGACGAGCTGACCAAGCCCATCGACGGCGGCAACGCGGGCATCAAGGAAGCCAACGAGTACGCCAAGCGCGTCCTCGAACAAGAGGGCGGCATCAAGCTCCAGCAGAAGCGGTCCTACAAGGACTGGGTCGACAACGACACGACCAAGATCGACGCGATGTCGAAGATCGAGCTCACGCTGCTCGGCGAGATGGAGCAGAAGGCCCGCGAGCTGCGCAACGAGTCGGAGCAGTCGGCCATCCTCAACGGTGCGCTGATCCTGCTCGTGCTCGGCGTCTCGCTGGTCGGCGCGTTCGTCGTGGCCCGGTCCATGATCCGCTCGCTGCGCCGCCTCCAGGACACCGCGACCAGGGTCGCCCAGGACCGCCTGCCCGAGCTCGTCAAGCAGCTCTCCGAGTCCGACCCGCAGGACGTCGACACCTCCGTCGAGTCCGTCGGTGTGCACTCCAGGGACGAGATCGGCCAGGTGGCCGCGGCCTTCGACGACGTGCACCGCGAGGCCGTCCGCCTCGCCGCCGAGCAGGCCCTTCTGCGGGGCAACGTCAACGCGATGTTCACCAACCTCTCGCGCCGCTCGCAGGGCCTCATCCAGCGTCAGCTCTCGCTCATCTCCGAGCTGGAGTCGCGCGAGGCCGACCCCGACCAGCTCTCCTCGCTGTTCAAGCTCGACCACCTCGCGACCCGTATGCGCCGTAACGGCGAGAACCTCCTCGTCCTCGCAGGTGAGGAGCCGGGCCGCCGCTGGACGCGGCCCGTGCCGCTCGTCGACGTGCTGCGCGCCGCCGCCTCCGAGGTGGAGCAGTACGAGCGCATCGAGCTCTCCGCGGTGCCCTCGACCGAGGTCGCGGGACGCGTGGTCAACGACCTCGTGCACCTCCTCGCCGAGCTCCTGGAGAACGCGACATCGTTCTCCTCGCCGCAGACCAAGGTGAAGGTCACCGGTCACGCGCTGCCCGACGGCCGCGTCCTGATCGAGATCCACGACACCGGCATCGGCCTCTCCCCCGAGGACCTCGCCGCGATCAACGAGCGGCTCGCGTCGCCGCCCACCGTGGACGTCTCCGTCTCCCGCCGCATGGGTCTGTTCGTGGTCGGCCGCCTCTCGCAGCGCCACGGCATCCGCATCCAGCTCCGCCCCTCCGACTCCGGTGGCACGACGGCCCTCGTCATGCTGCCCGTCGACGTCGCCCAGGGCGGCAAGAAGGCTCCCGGCAAGCCCGGTGGCCCCGGCCCGACCGGTGGTCCCGCCGCCGCCCAGGCCTCGGCCGGTGCCGCCGCCGCGCGCCGCGGTGTCGGCGCGGGCAACGCCGGTCCCGCGCTCGGCCAGGGCCCCGGCCCCTCCGGTGGTCCCGGCCGCGGCGGTCCCGCCCTCGGCAGCGGTCCCGGCGCCGGTGCTCCCGGCCGGCCGGGTGCCGGTGCCGGTGGTCCGCGCCAGCAGGTCGCCGGTTCGGGACCGCGGGCCGCGCTGCCCTCCAGGGACACCGGTCAGCAGCGTCCGGCGGGCGCGCCCCTCGGCCAGCAGCCGCAGGCACCGCAGGGCGGCCGCGGCGGGGCCCAGCAGCCGCCGGTCCCGCAGCAGCGCACGAACGCCATGAACCCGCCGGCCGACGCCGGTGACCAGGGTCGTCGTCCGCAGCTTCCGCCGCGCGGGGGTCCGCGTGCCGAGCTGCCCGGCGGCAACCCGCAGCCCCGTACGCCCAGTTGGAGCGACGAGAACGCGCAGCCGCAGGTGGCGCGCGAGCCCTTCGACGCCCCGCGCGGCCACGAGGAGCACGAGTCCACCGGGCAGTACCCGCAGCCCGGGCTGCCCGCCGACGACCGGCAGGGCCCCGGCTCCACCGCGGAGTTCCCCCGCCCGGACTTCGACGCGCCGCCGCCCGGCCCGCAGACGCCGCAGGACGCGGGTGCCACGGGCCAGTTCGTCCGCTCGGACGTCTTCGGCAACCCGGCCGACGTCCGGCAGGCCCCGCAGCAGGACCGGCAGCCCCAGCAGCAGGACCAGGGCAACGGCCCCGTCCGGCACGGCAACCGGGAGATGCCCGACTACACCGTGCCGCGCCCGCCGGCCCCCCGCCGGGGCCAGGGCGACCAGCAGCAGGGCTTCCCCCAGCAGCCGCAGCAGCCGCAGCGGTCCCAGCAGCAGGACCAGTCGCAGCAGCAGGACCCGCAGCACCGGCCGCCGCACCAGAACCAGCAGCAGCCGGGCCGACAGCAGCCCCAGCAATCCCAGCAGCCGCAACACGGTCTGCCCTCGGAGCTGGAGGCGCCCCTGCCGCCCGACGCCGGTTTCGGCGACGGACCGACTCCGCTGTACGACACGCTGGAGACCAACTGGTTCCAGCAGCAACAGCAGGGCCGTCAGCCCGAGCGGCAGCAGGAGCCGCAGCACGGTCAGCAGTTCGACCAGCAGTACGACCAGCAGCACGGTCGGCGCCAGGAGCCGCAGCGGAGCCCGCAGCAGCACCGCCAGGCCCCCGAGCAGGCGCCGCAGCAGCCGCAGGGCCCGCAGCCCTCGCGTCCGCTGCCCTCCCGTCCGCTGCCCTCGCGCCCGGCCGGCCAGGAGCCGTCCGCCGCGCCGGCCGAAGCGGGCGCCGGGAACGGCGCGGGAGCCTCGGCCTCCTCGAACTGGCGCACCTCCCCCAACGACGAGCTGGGCCGCCAGGCCGAGCGCGTCCGGCAGCCCTCCGCGGGCGGCGTCACCACATCCGGTCTGCCGCGCCGCGTCCCGCGGGCCAACCTGGTCGCGGGCACGGCTCAGCAGCAGCAGGACAGCACAGGTCCGCAGGTCTCGCGTGCCCCCGAAGAGGTACGCGGCCGGCTGACGAATCTCCGTCGGGGCATCCAGCAGGGTCGCCAGGCCGGCACCGGCCAGACCGGCAGTTTCCCTCGCCCCACTCACCAGCAGGAGCGTTAGTTGAGTCCGATGAGCCAGGCGGCACAGAATCTGAACTGGTTGATCACCAACTTCGTGGACAACACCCCCGGGGTGTCCCACACGGTCGTGGTCTCCGCCGACGGCCTCCTTCTGGCCATGTCCGAGGGGTTCCCGAGGGACCGCGCCGACCAGCTCGCCGCGGTCGCCTCCGGGCTGACCTCCCTGACGGCCGGGGCCTCCCGGATCTTCGAGGGCGGCACCGTCACGCAGACCGTGGTGGAGATGGAGCGGGGGTTCCTCTTCATCATGTCGGTCTCCGACGGCTCCTCCCTCGCGGTGCTCGCACACCCCGAGTGCGACATCGGCCTCGTCGGTTACGAGATGGCGCTGCTCGTCGACCGGGCGGGCGCCGTCCTCACCCCGGACCTCCGCGCCGAGCTGCAAGGCAGCCTGCTCCACTAGGCCGCAGCGCACCGGTACGCACGACGCCTTGCCCCTTCGGCCGCCCCACCGACCGAACGAACTGACCAACCGTCCGGCCGCCACACTGCCCCCACCGGCTCTGTCAGACGGCACACGCAGATGAACCTGCTGTCCCGCCCGGAGGATCCATGACCCCGCCCACCGCCTCTCACAACCCGTACGGCGATGCTTCGTACGGAATGGAAGGCGACCAGCCGCTGGTGCGTCCCTATGCGATGACCGGCGGCCGGACCCGGCCCCGCTACCAGCTCGCCATAGAGGCGCTGGTGAGCACCACGGCCGACCCGGCGCAGCTCATGGGGCTGCTCCCCGAGCACCAGCGGATCTGCCACCTGTGCCGTGAGGTCAAGTCGGTGGCCGAGGTCTCCGCGCTCCTTTCGATGCCGCTCGGCGTCGCCCGGATTCTGGTGGCGGACCTGGCGGAGGCCGGACTTGTCGCCATCCACCAGCCCGGCGGCGACGAGTCCGCCGGCGGCCAGCCTGACGTGACACTGCTCGAAAGGGTGCTCAGTGGACTTCGCAAGCTCTAACGGCTCGGACTCAGGCCGTTCCACCACCTCTGCCAAGATCGTGGTGGCGGGCGGCTTCGGCGTGGGCAAGACCACGTTCGTGGGGGCCGTCTCGGAGATCAACCCGCTGCGCACCGAGGCCGTCATGACGTCCGCGTCCGCGGGCATCGACGACCTCACCCACACCGGGGACAAGACCACCACGACGGTGGCCATGGACTTCGGCCGCATCACCCTGGACCAGGACCTGATCCTGTACCTCTTCGGTACGCCGGGCCAGGACCGCTTCTGGTTCATGTGGGACGACCTGGTCCGCGGCGCGATCGGGGCCGTGGTCCTGGTGGACACCCGGCGCCTGGCCGACTGCTTCCCCGCGGTGGACTACTTCGAGAACAGCGGGCTGCCGTTCGTCATCGCGCTGAACGGCTTCGACGGCCACCAGCCGTACACCCCCGACGAGGTCCGCGAGGCGCTCCAGATCGGGCCGGGCACGCCGATCATCACGACCGACGCCCGACACCGTGCAGACGCAAAGAGCGGCCTGATCACCCTGGTCGAGCACGCACTTATGGCACGACTCAAGTAGGCAGGACTTATACGGTAGTTGCCGTAGACAACACGGAGCGGTCTGTGTCTTTTGACACGACCGCACGCCGTGTTCATAACGTTTCGACAGAGAATTACCAGGTGACCGCCACGCGACGCGGTCATCTGGTGTCGCTGCGCGCACAAGAGCCCCGCCTTTTGGCGGGGCTCGCTCTTTATGACCGATTTATCTGAGGCCTGCACCACTCGGAACTTCCCGTTCCCGGTGTTTGGTGGAGCAGCGTCTGACGTGCTGGAATGCGCTGAACTGCCCAGTAGCACGGGCCTTGGAGACGACAGCGGCACAACGCGAGTGGTGCCGCCGCCGAGAGGTTGTTGGTCGAGTGAGGCGAAGCAAGACGAGCCCCGCGGCACCCCCCACGGGAACACCGGGGGACGACGCGCGGGGCAACTTCACCCCGCCGCCGCGTACAGCGGCGTCCCCCGTTGACGTGACCGCCACATCCGGCAATGAGCCCCCGGCCCCCTCCGGCGGGCGGCTTTCCCCGCGCAACTGGCGTGTGCCCACCAGGCTGAACGCGATCCTGCTCATACCCGTGCTCGTCGGTCTCGTCATGGGCGGCTTCCAGGTGAAGGGCTCCATCGACACCTGGAGCGAGGCCCAGGACGCCGAGAACACCGCCCGTCTGGTGCGGGCCTCCCTCGACTACGGCAACCGCCTCATCGAGGAGCGCGACCTCACCGCGGCCCCGCTGCTCAGCGGCAAGAAGAACGACCCGGCCGTCATCAAGGCCCGCAAGGCCACGGACGAGGCCGCCGCCGCGTTCAAGAAGGCCGCCGAGAGCATGCCGGACAAGGAGGGCCTCAACCGCCGCCTCGAAGGCTTCCGCAAGGTCGAGCCCCATCTGGCCCCGCTGCGCCAGAACGCGTACACCACCAAGCTCAGCGGCGTGAAGACCGAAGAGGGCTACGTCGCCATCCAGCACCCCCTGATGGAGTTCGCCAACGAACTCGGTTTGGGCACCGGCAACATCACCAGCTACGGCCGTACCGTCTACGCGATCTCGCTCTCCAAGGCCGCGCTCTCGCTCCAGCGGTCCATCGGCACGCACCTGCTGGTCAAGCCCGGCCCCGGCACCGGCTCGCTGACCCTCCAGCGCACCTCCTTCGCCTCGTACGCCTACCTTGAGCGCATCGCCATCGAGGAGTACACCGGCGGCGGCACCCCCGAGGACGTCGCCAAGCTGGAGCAGGCGCGGAAGGACCTCACGGCCGCGGGCGAGAAGCAGGCCAAGGAGGCCGCCGCCGACGCCAAGGCCCAGGGCAAGACCTTCGTCCCGCCGCCCTCGCAGGAGAAGATGGTCGCGGCCATCGCCACCCTGTCGAGCACGCAGCCGAGCGCCCGTGTCGCGCTGGCGGGCAAGGGCATCACCCGTGAGGCCTGGTGGGCCACCACGTCCGCCAAGTTCGACGCCTACCGCACCATCGAGTCCGACCTCGCCGACAAGGCCGTGGACGAGGCGTCCGACATCGCCGCCACCGCGCAGCGCAACGCCTACATCACCGGCGCCATCGTGGTCCTCGCGCTGCTCGCCGCCTTCATCCTGGCCGGGCTCGTGGCCCGCCAGATGTCCCGCTCGATGCACCGTCTGCGCACCGCCGCCTTCGGCATAGCCGAGCAGCGGCTGCCGATGCTGGTCGACCAGCTCTCGCGCACCGACCCGGGCCGCGTCGACACCCGCGTGGAGCCCATCCCGATCACCTCCACGGACGAGATCGGCGAGGTCGCCCGCGCCTTCGACCAGGTGCACCGCGAGGCCGTGCGGCTCGCCGCCGAGCAGGCGCTGCTCCGCGGCAACATCAACGCGATCTTCACCAACCTCTCGCGCCGCAACCAGTCGCTGATCGAGGGCCAGCTCACCCTCATCACCGACCTGGAGAACAACGAGGCCGACCCGGACCAGCTGGAGTCCCTCTTCCGCCTGGACCACCTGGCGACCCGTATGCGCCGCAACGGCGAGAACCTCCTGGTCCTGTCCGGCGAGGAGCCGGGCCGCCGCTGGGACCAGCCGGTCCCGCTGGTCGACGTGCTGCGCGCCGCCTCCTCCGAGGTGGAGCAGTACGAGCGCATCGAGCTCTCCGGGGTGCCGGAGGCCGAGATCCACGGCCTGGCCGTGACCGACCTCGTGCACCTGCTCGCCGAGCTCCTGGAGAACGCGACCACGTTCTCCTCGCCGCAGACCAAGGTCCGGGTGACCGCGACGCGGCTGCCCGACGGCCGGATCATGGTCGAGATCCACGACAAGGGCATCGGCCTCACCGCCGAGGACTTCGCGGACATCAACCACAAGCTGGCCAACCCGCCGACCGTGGACGCCGCGATCTCCCAGCGCATGGGCCTGTTCGTGGTCGGGCGCCTCGCCGACCGGCACGGCATCCGCGTCCAGCTCCGCCCCTCCGGCGAGCAGGCGGGCACGACCTCCCTGGTCATGCTGCCGGACGCGATCACGCACGGCGGCGGTGGCGAGCAGCAGGGCCAGGACCCCGAGTTCACGGTCTCGCAGATCATCCCCGAGCAGCAGGCGCTGGCGGCCGAGCCGCTGCGCACGGCCGCGGAGCTGGGCTTCGACGACACCCAGTACCACGGTGACCACGAGGCACAGCCGGAGCTCGACCCGGTCGGCCGCTCCCTGATGCGCGAGGAGCGCAGGGCCGCCCTGGAGGCGCAGGCCCAGCAGCCGGGCGACGACCGCCCGCTCTTCCGCGACGAGGTCGAGCCGGAGCCGCGGCAGGGCGGCTACGACCCGCAACAGCCCGCGTACGGCTACGACCAGCAGGCCGGATACGACCAGCACGCGCCCGTGTACGAGGAGCAGAACCCCGGCTTCGGCCAGCAGGGCGGCTACGACCAGGGGCAGCCCGCCTACGACCAGCAGCAGCCCTCGTACGATCAGCAGGGCGGTTACGACCAGGGTCAGCAGGGCTACGGGAATGAGCAGTACTTCCCCGGCCAGGACGGCTACCAGGGCGCGTCCGTCAGCTATCCGGAGCGGTCCCAGCAGGACGACTGGCCCACCGGCGACAGCCACCAGGGCGGGTACCAGAACGAGTACGCCCCGGAACCGGAATCTGCCCGGGCCGACCACGCGGACGAGGCGGAACGCGTAGGCTTCGACCGTCCCGGTCCGGTCCCTTCCACCGTCCACGAGATGACCGACGCGGGCCTCCCGCGCCGCGGTTCGTCCGCCCCCGGCGGCAGCGGAAGCGCCCCCGCCGGTCCCGCGCAGCCGAACGACAACCAGAGCGACTCCGGCACCGACAACTGGCGTTCGTCCAACGACGAGCGCTGGCAGCGCGCCGAGCGCCTCAAGGAGCCGAAGGCGGGCGGGGTCACCCCGTCCGGTCTGCCGCGGCGGGTTCCCAAGGCCAATCTGGTCGAGGGCACCGCCGAACAGACGCCGCAGGGCGGCCCCCAGGTCTCCCGCGACCCCGAGGACGTGCGGGGCCGGCTGAGCAATCTCCGCCGGGGCGTCCAGCGCGGACGCACCGCCAGCAGTGACACGAATGGCCAGGGCTTCAGCCCTGATAGCACCTACAACCAGGAGCGTTAGTGTGAGCCCGATGAGCCAGGCGGCGCAGAACCTGAACTGGTTGATCACCAACTTCGTGGACAACACCCCCGGGGTGTCCCACACGGTGGTGGTCTCCGCCGACGGACTCCTTCTGGCGATGTCCGAAGGCTTCCCGCGCGACCGTGCCGATCAGCTCGCGGCCGTCGCGTCGGGTCTGACCTCCCTCACGGCCGGGGCCTCCCGGATCTTCGAGGGGGGCGCGGTGACCCAGACCGTTGTGGAGATGGAGCGAGGATTTCTCTTCATCATGTCCATTTCCGACGGTTCTTCCCTCGCAGTTCTCGCCCACCCGGATGCGGACATCGGTCTCGTTGGGTACGAAATGGCACTTCTTGTCGATCGTGCGGGCACTGTTCTCACACCGGACCTGCGTGCGGAGCTTCAGGGGAGCCTTCTCAACTAACAGACAGACGGTGCGTTTTCGCGTCCCGTGCCCGTAAGGTTTCGGGACGCGGCTCCACAGTGATGGTGCCCGGCACAGTTGGAGGA
The DNA here is from genome assembly GCF_041028215.1 of Streptomyces flavofungini. Classification (GTDB taxonomy): domain Bacteria; phylum Actinomycetota; class Actinomycetes; order Streptomycetales; family Streptomycetaceae; genus Streptomyces; species Streptomyces flavofungini_B. The sequence goes on along the minus strand of NZ_JASKYR010000014.1, from coordinate 4,325 downwards.
GGAAGCAACGTGGCAACACCCCCAGACGGTCCGTCATCGGCGAGCTGGTCCCCTGGTCACGGCCAGGACGGCCGGTACGACGGCGGTGCCAACCGGTACAACTTCCCCTCCACACCGAGCCACCGCAGGCAGCCGTACGCGCAGCCCCAGCAGCCGGGGCCGCGCCCGTACGACCAGGGTGCGCCGGGGCGCGCGCCCCGTATCCAGCCCGTACAGCCCCAGCGGCGCGCCCCCGAACCGGCGCCCGCGGGGTCGGCGAACAACCCCCTGGTGCGCCCGTACGCCATGACGGGCGGCCGCACCAGGCCCCGCTACCAGCTCGCCATCGAGGCGCTGGTGCACACCACCGCACAACCGCACCAGTTGCAGGGCCAGTTGCCCGAGCATCAGCGCATCTGCAACTTGTGCCGGGAGATCAAGTCGGTCGCCGAGATCTCGGCGCTCCTCTCCATCCCCCTCGGCGTCGCCCGGATCCTCGTAGCCGACCTGGCGGAGGCCGGACTTGTCGCCATTCACCAGCCCGGCGGCGACGAGACCGCCGGCGGCCAGCCAGATGTGACACTGCTCGAAAGGGTGCTCAGTGGACTTCGCAAGCTCTAGCGGCGGAGCAACAGCCCGCTCCACCACCAGCGCGAAAATCGTGGTGGCGGGCGGCTTCGGCGTGGGCAAGACCACGTTCGTCGGGGCGGTCTCTGAGATCAACCCGCTGCGCACCGAGGCCGTCATGACGTCCGCGTCCGCGGGCATCGACGACCTCACGCACACCGGAGACAAGACGACGACCACCGTCGCCATGGACTTCGGCCGCATCACCCTGGACCAGGACCTGATCCTGTACCTCTTCGGTACGCCGGGCCAGGACCGCTTCTGGTTCATGTGGGACGACCTCGTCCGCGGCGCGATCGGGGCGGTCGTCCTGGTGGACACCCGCCGCCTCGCCGACTGCTTCCCCGCGGTCGACTACTTCGAGAACTCGGGCCTCCCCTTCGTGATCGCCCTCAACGGCTTCGACGGCCATCAGCCGTACACCCCCGACGAGGTCCGCGAAGCCCTGCAGATCGGCCCGGACACCCCCATCATCACCACGGACGCCCGCCACCGCGCGGACGCCAAGAGCGCGCTGATCACGCTGGTCGAGCACGCGCTGATGGCCCGGCTCCGCTAGGACGCCCCCGCCGCGCACGCAGAAGGCCCCGCCTCCCTGAAGGGAAGCGGGGCCTTCTGCGTGCGCTGTGTCAGCCCTGCCAGCTGTGCGGGGCGCGGAAGCCCGGGGTGCGCTCAAGACGGCGCCAGCCGGCCTTGTCGCGGCCTCGGCGGGGGGTGGTCTCCATCGGCTGGGCGGCGGCGCGGGCCAGCAGGATCGCGGTGATGGCCGCGACCTCCTCGGGCTCGGCGTGGCCCTTTTCCACTCGGATGTCGGGGGGAGTCATTGCGGGTCTCTCCTTGTGCGCAGGGTTACTGCGGAGGGTTGCCGTGCTTGCGCGAGGGCAGGTCGGCGTGCTTGTTCGCGAGCATGGCCAGGCTGGCGATCAGGACCTCGCGGGTCTCCGCGGGGTCGATGACGTCGTCCACCAGGCCGCGCTCGGCGGCGTAGTAGGGGTGCATCAGCTCGGCCTTGTACTCCTTGACCATGCGGGCGCGCATGGCCTCGGGGTCGTCGGCGGCCGCGATCTGGCGGCGGAAGATGACGTTGGCCGCGCCCTCGGCGCCCATGACGGCGATCTCGTTGGTGGGCCAGGCGTAGGTGAGGTCGGCGCCGATGGACTGGCTGTCCATGACGATGTACGCGCCGCCGTACGCCTTGCGCAGGATGAGGGAGATGCGGGGGACCGTGGCGTTGCAGTAGGCGTAGAGGAGTTTGGCGCCGTGGCGGATGATGCCGCCGTGTTCCTGGTCGACGCCGGGCAGGAAGCCGGGGACGTCCAGGAGGGTGACGATCGGGATGTTGAAGGCGTCGCACATCTGGACGAAGCGGGCCGCCTTCTCGGAGGCYTCGATGTCCAGGACGCCCGCCAGCGCCTGCGGCTGGTTGGCGACGATGCCGACGACCTTGCCGTCCAGGCGGGCGAGCGCGCAGATGATGTTCCGCGCCCAGCGCTCGTGGACCTCCAGGTAGTCGCCGTCGTCCACCAGCTCCTCGATGACCTTGGCCATGTCGTAGGGGCGGTTGCCGTCCGCGGGGACCAGGTCGAGCAGCACGTCCGAGCGGCGGTCGGCCGGGTCGTCCGACTCGTGCGCGGGCGGGTTCTCGCGGTTGTTGGAGGGCAGCATCGCGATGAGGTAGCGCACCTCGGCGAGGCAGGTCTCCTCGTCGTCGTACGCGAAGTGGCAGACGCCGGAGGTCTCGGCGTGCACGTCGGCGCCGCCCAGGCCGTTCTGCGTGATCTCCTCGCCCGTCACCGCGCGGACCACGTCCGGCCCGGTGATGAACATCTGCGAGGTCTCACGGACCATGAACACGAAGTCCGTGAGCGCCGGGCTGTACGCCGCGCCGCCCGCGCACGGGCCCAGCATCACGCTGATCTGCGGGATGACACCGGACGCCTTGGTGTTGCGCTGGAAGATGCCGCCGTAACCGGCGAGCGCGCTGACGCCCTCCTGGATACGGGCGCCCGCGCCGTCGTTCAGTGAGACCAGCGGGGCACCGGCCGCGATGGCCATGTCCATGATCTTGTGGATCTTCGTGGCGTGCGCCTCACCGAGCGCGCCGCCGAAGATCCGGAAGTCGTGCGCGTAGACGAAGACCGTACGGCCCTCGACCGTGCCCCAGCCCGTGATGACACCGTCGGTGTACGGCTTCTTCGCCTCCAGGCCGAAGCCCGTGGCGCGGTGCCGCCGCAACTGCTCGACCTCGTGGAACGAGCCCGGGTCGAGGAGCAGCTCGATCCGCTCACGGGCGGTCAGCTTGCCCTTGGCGTGCTGCGCCTCGGTCGCCTTCTCGCTGGGCCCGCGCAGCGCCTCCGCACGGATCTCGTGCAGTTCGGCCACGCGCCCACGCGCGTCGGTGGGCTCGCCCCCGGAGGAGGCGGTCTCATCCAAAACGGTCATGTAGCGACCTTACGGAGCGCCCCCGGGGAAACGGACCGTCGACTCCGTACAGTCTCCGGGCCGTTTTCCTGGCACCCCCTGACAGAAGCGGACGAGGGTACTGGGGAAGTGACTGCTCAGACCGCCTCTCACTGTAGGGGTTCCACAAAGGGATGGCGTGGTAGCCGCCGCCGACCCGGTCCCGGACGGTCACTCTCCGCTGAGAGGCCCCTCACAAAGGGGCCCGGGGGCACCGTAGCGCGCCACCCCCGGTGATTGGTGAGGACCGACAACAGCACCGGCCCGCCGTCTCAGGCGCGATGGACGGCGATGTTGCCGATTCCGGTGCGCGCCCGCACCTTCAGCGTGTCCGTCGGCTCGCTCGCGTCCTTGGGCTCGGGCAGCGACTGGCTGACCGTGCCCGCGCGGGTCCGCACGTCGAGGAAGGCCGCCGTGCCCTCGGGGATGCCGAACTCGATCGTGCCCGCCGCCGTCTCCAGGATCGCCGAGCCGCGCGCCAGCTCCCCCACGCGGATCGCTCCGTTCGCGGTCCTGACCGTGACGTCCGCCGCCGCGCGCTCGACCGTGACCTTGCCGTTGGCCGCCTTCACCTCAAGGGTGCCGCCGACCGGGCCCAGGCTGACTGCGCCGTTGGAGTTCTTGACCAGCGCCGAACCGGTGACCTCGCCGACCTGGATCTCGCCGGAGGCGGTCGTGACCTCGGCGGAGCCCTCGACCCGGCCGACGCCGACCTCGCCGAGACCCGTGGTCAGGCGGACCTCCGTGGCCCGCTCGACCTGGATGTCGCCCGCCGATGCCTTGATCACGCACTCCCCGAGGCTCCCCCGGGTCACGTGATGGACCAGCCCGCCGGTGCTCCGCAGCCCGGAACCGGCAGGGAGGGTGATCTCCACGTCGACCGAGGAGCCCTTGCCGAAGAGGGAGCGGTCCTTGGGCGCCTTCACGAGCAGCGCGCCGCCCGAGAACTCGACGCGGGTGCGCTCGGCGGCCCTGACATCGGCCTCCCGGCCCTCACTGCCGGGCCGTACGTCCACGACCGTCTCCTCGCCGTCCCCCGCGACGACGCTGACGTTTCCGGCGTCGAGGGTGACGGTGACGGCGATGGGTCGTGGAGTGTCGAAAGCAGGCATGGCGGTCCCGTCCTGACGGCTGCGGCGAGCCCTGGCGGCTCGGGTGGGGTGAAGTGGTCCTGGGTGGTGCCGGGGTGGCTCCGGCGGGAGTGCGGCGGCGGTGGCCTAGCGCACCCAGCCGGTGAAGCCGTTGCCGAAGCCCTGGGA
>NZ_JASKYR010001399.1:0-775 GCF_041028215.1 Streptomyces flavofungini | reverse complement strand
CTCCTGCGCCCTCGCTCACCACGAGCCGCCCGCAGTGCGTGCCCCGCACCGTCGTGACCAGCACATACGGCGCGACGGCCGCGGGCTCTTCGGCCTTCTTGGCCTCGTCGGCGCCGACCGGCACGACCCAGCTGACCGCGAGCGCGGCGACGATCGCGCAGAGGCCCGCGACGGAGCGCCGCCGGGCCGCCGCCAGGTCCGTCTGGGTCCGCTCCACCTCGTCCAGGACCGCTCCGAAGAGCCGGTCGCCGGTCAGCCAGGTGCGCTCCCCGACCTCGCCGTGCGCGGCGCCCACCGCCTTCAGCGCGCCGGAGAGGAGCAGCAGGAAGGCGGCGGCGAGGAGGGCGGCGGTGGTCCACCGCCAGAGGCCGGGCATGCCCGCGACGCTCTCCCTGCCCTTCAGCACGAAGACGGCGCCGACCAGGCCGGTCAGCCCGGCGAGGCCGTTGCGCCAGCCCTCGGCCTGCCGTCGTACGGTGCCCAGTTGGTCGGCCTGGAGCTGCTGGCCGAGCTGCGCGGCCCGCTTCTTGGCGAGGTCGGTCACGGGGTGCCGCCCCGCGCGGGCGGCGGCACCGGGACGTCCCAGAAGGCACCGCACCCGGAGTCCGGCGACTCCGGCGGGCGCTCGGGGTGGGGGTAGCCGCACTGGCAGTAGACCGGGATGACCCCGGTGAGCGGCTCCGGAACGGAACTCCGCCCGCGTCGGCGGCCCTTGGCGGGACCGAGCACGCCGTGGGAGACCCGGAAGACCGTACGGCCCCGGCAGGTGGGGCAG
>NZ_JASKYR010001398.1:0-795 GCF_041028215.1 Streptomyces flavofungini | reverse complement strand
CGCCCACCCCGCGCATCCCCTCGACGAAGGCCCAAGGGAACCCGCCATGCTCTCCATCGCTCTCAGCGAGCTGATCCAGATCTTCCGCAACCGCCTTGTGCTGATCAACAGTTTCATCATGCCGGTGGCGGTCAGCACGTACTTCATCTACAAGCACGACGTCTTCGGCGACCTCGCCAGCCTCGGCTACATCGCGGCCGTCGTGATGTTCACCGTGAGCGCGTTCGGCCTCTACACCACGACCGTCACGACGCTCGCCTCGCGCCGCCAGAACCTCTTCCTCAAGCGGCTGCGCTCCACTCCGGCGAGCGACGTGAGCATCCTGGCCGGGCTGATGCTGCCGGTCACGGCCCTGGCCGTCGTGCAGATCACGGCGATCCTCGCGGTCCTCGCCACCGTCACCGACGTCCCGGCCAACATCCCCCTGCTGGTCGCGGCGGTCGTCACGACCCTGGTCATGATGCTCGCCCTGGGACTCGCCACGGCGGGCCTGACGAACTCCCCCGAGCACGCCCAGGTGACCACGCTGCCGATCAGCCTCGGCGCGATCGCGGTGACGAGCTGGGTGGGCATCTCCGGCACGCAGGACCAGACCCTGCTCAAGCGGCTGCTCCCCGGCGGCTCCGCCACCGAACTGGTCCTCAACGCCTGGAACGGCGGCGTCCCCCTCGCGGAGTCCCTGCCGCTCCTGCTGCCCACCCTCGCCTGGGTCGTCGTGGCCGTGACGCTGGCCTCCCGCATGTTCCGCTGGGAACCGCGTGGATGACACGGGGTGACGCCCCGTCTCACGTACCG
>NZ_JASKYR010001397.1:0-900 GCF_041028215.1 Streptomyces flavofungini | reverse complement strand
CCCTGCTGCCGTGCGGGCGCCGCCCGTTAGGGCCCGCACGGCAGCAGGGCGGCGGCCAGTTCGCGGGGGCGGGTGGCGAAGGGGCTGTGGCCGCCCGGCAGGTCCCGGACGGTGAACGGACGGTCGGGCATCTCCCGGTCGGCCTCCGCGATCATCAGGTCCTGCGCGGCGGGGAGCAGCGCCCGGTCGTCCGCGCAGCGCAGGAAGGTGCGCGGTATCCGCCCCCAGCGCGCACGGGTCACGACGACGGGGGCGACCGGCACCGCCTGCGGCAGGTCGGGCGTCAGCCCAAGGCGCCAGCGGTCGAAGCGGTCCGGGGCGAGGTCGTGGTAGTAGACCCGGCGCAGCTCCTCGACGTAGGCGGGGTCCGGCGAGAGCGGGTTGATCCGCACCGCGCCCAGCGCGTCGGCGTCGCCGATGTGGAGGTCGGGGCCGCGGGGGGCCGCGTTCTCCGGCGCGCCGATGTAGTCGAGGAACCTCGGTCGGGCGGCGGGCACGTAGGCCGACAGGTAGACCATCGCGTCGACGAGTCCGGGTGCGCGCTCGGCGGCCAGGGACGCGGGCCCGCCGCCCGCGCTGTGCGCGACGAGCACGACGCGGCGGTGGTGGCGGACCCGACGCAACGCGGCCAGCACGCGCTCGGCGCAGTCGTCCATGGTCACCGCGGCGAGCGCGGACCTCTCACTGAGCAGACCGGGCTGCCCGGGAAGGAGATAGCCACTGGGCAGCGGGGCCTCGAACCCGTGCCCCGGCAGGTCCACGGCGACGCTCGCGGCCCCGAGCCCGGCCAGCGCACGCTGCGTCGCCGCCCACTGGCCGGAGCCGTGCCAGGCCCCGTGGACGAGGACGAAGACGGTGGAGGCGGCGTGGACGTCGGGGGACGGGTGAGTGGTGGTGGAC
>NZ_JASKYR010001396.1:0-1021 GCF_041028215.1 Streptomyces flavofungini | reverse complement strand
GCTCGTGGTCCTGGTGACGGCGGCCGTCCTCTTCGTCCCCGACGTGCGCCGTCTGACCCGGCGCACCAAGGAGGTGGCGGTCGCCCCCGCGCCGCTCCCCCTCGCCACCGCGTCAGCCGATGCCGAAGGCCCCGTCGGGCGGCTCGGGTGAGGGCACCGCGTCCTCCTCGCGTACCGGAGCCGCCCCGCCGGTGAACCGCCGCAGTCCGTCGCCGTGCTCGACCCGCGCGGGAAAGGCGTCGGAGGCCGCGCGCCGGGCGAGGGCGGCGATGTCGAGCGGTTCGTGCGCGGCGACGAGCACCGCGTTGCCGAAGCGCCTGCCGCGCAGCACGGACGGCTCCGCGATCAGCGCCAGCTCCCCGAAGACCGCCGCGAACGTGGCGAGCTGGGAGCGGAGGAAGGTGAAGGGCGCGCCGTCGGCGAGGTTCGCCGCGTAGATCCCGCCTGGCCGCAGCACGCGGTCGGCGGTACGGGCGTACGCGACGGTGGTCAGGTGCGCGGGGACGCGTGAGCCGCCGAAGACGTCCGCTATGAGCAGGTCGGCGCTGTCGTCGGGCGCCGCGTCGAGCCAGTGCCTGGCGTCCGTGCCGTGTACGGAGATTCCGGCGCCGGCCGGCCACGGCACCTGCTCGGCGACCAGGCCGAGCAGCCCCCGGTCGGCCTCGACCACGTCCTGCCGGGAGCCCGGCCGGGTGGCGGCGACATAGCGGGGCAGGGTGAGGGCGCCGCCGCCGAGGTGCACGACGTCGAGCGGCAGCTCCGGTCCCGCGGCGGTGTCCAGGACGTGCGCGAGGCGCCGCGCGTACTCGAACTCCAGGTGCGTCGGCTCGTCCAGGTCCACATACGACTGGGGGGCGCCGTCGATGGTGAGCAGCCAGGCCCGCGGCCGGTCGACGTCGGGCATCAGCTTGGCGAAGCCGTGGTCGACGGCGCGGCCCACCGCGATGGCCTCGTCCGTCGGTTCTTCCCCGTGCTCGTTCTCCCGGCCGCCCCCGGACTCCTCGTTCACGCGCCCCATTGT
>NZ_JASKYR010001395.1:0-1183 GCF_041028215.1 Streptomyces flavofungini | reverse complement strand
GTCAAGGACCGTCGCAGGGGCCGGCCCCCCCCCCCCCCCCCCCCCCCCCCCCCCCCCCCCCCCCCCCCCCCCCCCCCCCCCCCCCCCCCCCCCCCCCCCCCCCCCCCCCCCCCCCCCCCCCCCCGTCCCGGGGCGCCCCGGGACCGGCCGGTGGGAATCAGTCCTCGACGCTCTCGTCGCCGTCCTCGGCGTTACGGAACGGGACCGTGACCGTGATGCCGACGCTCGGCTTCCGGTTCGTCTCGTCCTCCGCGAGCGGGTCGTTGTGGATGACGTCCTTCTGCATGGGCTCTCTCCTCTCGGTGATGTCAGTGCTTGACGGTGTGGTGCGCTGACCCCGCTCCGGAGGGAGCGGGGGGTCTGGGTGGGGTGGTGCGGCGGAGCTCCCGGTCGAGGAAGAGCACCGCGCGGCGCAGCACGGCCACGTGATCGCCGCCGTCGTAGCCGTCGTGCCCGGAGTCCAGCCAGAGGGACTCGTGGCGGGCGTCGGCCGCGTGCAGGGCGGCGAGGTAGGAACGGACCTGTGCCGGGGGGCATTTGGTGTCGTGCGTGGCGGCGATGACGAGTACCGGGTCGCGCACGCGGTCGGCGTAGCGGATCGGTGAGCTGTGCGCGTACGCCTGGGGCAGTTGCTGCGGGGTGCCGCCGAACAGCCGCTCGTCCAGGGCGCGCAGGGCGGGGGTGGCCGAGGTGTGGGCGGCAGCGTAGTCGGCGACGGGTTTCACCGCGACACCGGCCCGCCACAGGCCCGGCCGGGTGCCGAGGGCGAGCAGGACGAGGTAGCCGCCCCAGGAGGTGCCCCACAGCCCGGTCGCGTCCGGCCGGATCAGGCCGCGCGCGGTGAGGTCGGCGTGTACGGCGGCGAGGTCGGCGACCTGGGTGTGGCCGACGCCGTCCCGGCTGGCGCGCTGCCACCGTGGGCCGTAGCCGGTGGAGCCCCGGTAGTTGACGCGGGCGACGGCGAAGCCGGAGGCGACTAGGGAGTGGACGGTGCCGTCGTAGGCGTCCCGGTCGTGGTCGGCGGGGCCGCCGTGCACGAGGAACACCGCCGGGTGCGGTCCGCGCCCCCCTTCGGGAAGGCTGAGCAGGGTGTGCACCGGTCCTTCGGGTCCGGGGGTGCGGATGTCGTGCAGGGTGCCGGGGACGTGGCCGTCGACGGTGCCGAGCGGGGGCAGCGGTGTGC
>NZ_JASKYR010001394.1:0-968 GCF_041028215.1 Streptomyces flavofungini | reverse complement strand
GGGAGATGGAGATCACCCGCGAGGGCAAGCTCCTCGCCCCGCTGCTCGGCCTGGAACTGGCGGCCCAGACGCTGCCCGAGGCACAGCGGCAGGCCGTGGTCCGCCTCTTCACCGAGGCCGACCCGGAGGGCACCCCCGGGCCCGGCGACGGCTCCGGCGCCGCCGCCCCGCCGTTCCTCGTCGACGTCACCGAGCAGGGGCGGCCCGCGGTCTACGCGCGCCTCGTCGGCACGTACGAGATCATCGGCCTCGACGCCCCCGACGGCGAGCGCAGCCCGCTGCTGCACGAGGCCCTCGCCCTGCTGCTCCTGCACCGCGAGGGCGTGCACCCTCGGGTGCTCGCCTCGGCGCTGTGGCCCCGGGGCGTCACCGACGACGTACGGGACGCGCTCGTGGACCGGCTGCGCGAGTGGCTCGGCAGCGACCCCGACGGCTCGCCCCGGCTGCGGGCCGAGCAGAGCGGGCGGCTCACCCTCGCCAAGTCCGTCGTCTCCGACCTGGACGTGCTGCGCTCGCTCTACCACGAGGCGACGCAGGGCCGCGGCGCGGACAACCGTGCCGTGCGCGGCCGGATGCTGACCGACGCGCTGGTGCTCGTACGGGGACCGCTGCTCGCCGACCGTCAGCAGGGCCGGTACGCCTGGCTCACGCACGAGATCATCGACGCGCAGCTCCCGCTCCTGGTGGCCGACATCGGGCTCGCCCTGTCGGAGTTCCACCTGGAGAAGGGGCGGGCGGAGAAGGCGATCGAGGCGCTCAACGCGGCGCTCGGCTCCGCGCCGCGCGACGAGCGGCTCTGGAACGAGCTGCTGCGGGCCACGCACGCCCTCGACGACCCGGCCCGGCTTCAGCAGGTCGCCGCCGATCTCCTCGCGCGGAGCGGGGCGCGGGGGCTGCCGCCGCGGACCGAGGCCCTCCTCGACGAGCTGCTTCCGGCCTGGCGGAACGGGCTCTCCGCCGTGGGGTGA
>NZ_JASKYR010001393.1:0-1002 GCF_041028215.1 Streptomyces flavofungini | reverse complement strand
GGCTGATGGACGCCGGGGACCGGCACTCCTCCGGGGTGAGCGACCGGCTGCTGCGCATGTCGTGCGGCCTGGAGGACGTCGAGGACCTGTGGAGCGACCTCGACCGCGCGCTCGGTCCGGTCAGCGTTCCGCCCGCTGGTGGGGAGCGGCCTCCCACAGCAGGTGGCCGAGGCCGACGATGCGGCCGGACGCGGTCCGCACGGCCAGCGTGCGGCCGAAGCGGGGGCTGAGCAGGTGGTCGAGGTAGCGGTCGACGTCGCGCACGGGCCCGTGGTAGCGCATGCCGAGGGTGCGCGCCGAGCAGCGCTCGTGCATGGCCCTGGCGGCCTCGACGTCGTCCGTGCCGGCGCGGCGCACGGTGATGGAGTTGCCCTCGGCCAGTGTGAGGACGTCCTGGCTGCGCGGGAGGCGCGGGCCGAGCCGGGTGTCGAGTTCGACCAGGGCACGCGCGCGTGCGAACTCCGTGGGCGTGAACGGCAGATACGGCCGCTCCACGGTGATCGTCTCGCCGTCCGGCCCGTGCAGGCGCAGCACCGTCTCGTCCAGGGCGCCGTCCACCGGCAGTTCGGGCGCCGTGCCCTGGGACGCGGGCAGCGAGCGGATGGTGCAGCGGCCGAGCAGGTGGCGCAGCGCGAGCGGCAGTTCGGCGGCGTCGAGGGCGGTGCGGGTGGCGAGGCCGAGGATGCGGGTGGGCGCGTCCACCAGGTCGTGGGCGTCGGCGCGCTCGATCCAGGTGCCGGAGCCGCCCGCGTGGGCGATCGCCCGGGTGATCTCGGCCGCGGGCAGCTCCTCGGGGGCGCGCAGCAGGAACTCGTCGACCGTGCCGTCGGCCAGCGGGTGCGTCTGGAGGCTCAGGATGTCCACCCGCCGGGAGGCGAACACTCCGCAGAGCGCGGCCAGCGAGCCGGGCTCGTCCCGTACGGGCGTGCGCATCCGCCACAGCGACGTCGTCGTGGCGGGGGCCGCCGACGCGGGCCGCGGGGTGCCGGGCCCGGCCTGCGC
>NZ_JASKYR010001392.1:0-1015 GCF_041028215.1 Streptomyces flavofungini | reverse complement strand
ACACGGCCGCGGGCGAGGGCGCCGGGGAGGTGACCGTGACGGCGGCCCGCGCCCCGACCGGTCCGCGCCCCGCGTCCCGGCCGCCGTCCTCCTGCTCGCTCTCGTCCGTCCCCCGCAGAGCCATGGCGTACGCGTCGGCGAGTTCCTTGCCGGGATCGACGCCCAGCTCATCGGCGAGCAGCCGCCGGGTGCGGTGGAACCAGTCCAGCGCCTCGGTGCGCCGCCCCGCCCGCTGCAACGCCCGCATCAGCGCGGCGGACAGCGATTCGCGCAGGGGATGGGCACCTGCCTCGGCGCGCAGCACGGCGGCGGCCCTCGCGTGCTCGCCCATCCGCGACCAGGCACCGGCCAGCGACTCCACGGAGGCGAGGCGCAGCTCCTCAAGGGCCTGCGCGGCGGCTTGCAGGGGCTGGCTGGGGTAGGCGCCGGTCAGCGCGGGGCCCTGCCACAGGGACAGGGCCTCCTGGTACATCGCCACGGCGTCGGCGGGCGCCCGCTGACCGCGGGCCAGCGTCACCAGCTCCTCGAAGCGATGGGCGTCGAGGAGGGACTCCGGCATCCGCAGGACGTACGCGGTGCCCTGCGTGAGCAGTTCGACGCCGAACATCTCGGCGTCGGCGGTGGCGAGCAGCACCCGCAGGCGCGAGACGTGCCCCTGGATCACTCCGCGGGAGCGCAGCGGCGGCTCATGGTCCCACAGCGCCGCCGTCAAGCGGTCGACCGGAACCGGGTGGTTGGGCCGCAGCAGCAGGGCGGCGAGCAGGCTGCGCCGCTTGGCGGGGCCCAGGGGCAGCACCCCGACCTCAGTGGCGACGGAGACCGCTCCGAGCAGCCGAAATTCCACCGGTGTAACTCCTCCTGCGGTAAAAGATCCAGATTAGCCGAGCTGCACCCCCCTCCTCGCCGCGGCGGCGCTTCCCCGCCAACCGCCACGGCGGCGCTTCCCCGCCAACCCGGGCCGCCCCGGTTCAGCGCGGCGGCTCGGGGCACCCGGACGTCGTGATCGACAGAGGAC
>NZ_JASKYR010001391.1:0-612 GCF_041028215.1 Streptomyces flavofungini | reverse complement strand
TCCTGGGACAGCTTCACGCGACTCCTCTCGACGGCGCGGGGCGTACGGCTCGCCGCCCCGCGAGGACCAGTGTGCCGACCCTACCCGCTCTTGACAATCATTTTCATCTGATGTGATGCTCTCGGCGTCCCGGGGCACCGCACGCCCCCGGCGTCTTCCGCTCTCACACCTCACCGGGGGATTCGGCCATGCACGCCCACATCGCGGAAGCGGTGAAGAAACCCGACCTCATATCCCTCGAACCGGGCCTCGTCTGCCTCCGGTTCGAGACCATGAAGGTCTACTCGGCGCTCGGCGCCGTCCGCCATCTGCTCGACACGGGCGCGGTGGCACCGGGCGACACCCTCATCGACAGCTCAAGCGGCATCTACGCGCAGGCCCTCGCGCTCGCCTGCCACCGCTACGGCATGAAGTGCCACATCGTCGGCTCCACGACCGTGGACCGCTCGACCCGGGTCCAGCTGGAGATCCTCGGCGCCACCCTGGAGCAGGTCGCCCCCTCCAAGGACCTCCGTCTCGACCAGGAGACGCGGGTGCGGCGCATCGCCGAGATCCTCGCGGCCAACCCCTCGTACCACTGGATGCGGCAGTACCACGACGCCATCCACTACC
>NZ_JASKYR010001390.1:0-733 GCF_041028215.1 Streptomyces flavofungini | reverse complement strand
GGTTCTCCCAGCAGAACCGTTTCTACGTGCGACCGCGCCGGAACGGGGGTCGCCGCGCTGACGCGGCGGCCCCCGTTCGCGCGTCCAGAGCAGTCCCGTTCGCGCGTCCAGAGCCGTCTCCTCCGTGCGTCCGGAGCGATCTCCGCCGCGCGTCCAAGGCGTTCTTTCCGGCTCACCCCGGGGACACATGTGCGCCCCTGTGGCTTTCTCCAGGGGGCCTCGCACCTGCCATGGAGCTTCCCATCAAATATTTCAGATGCGAGCCAAACAGGCCTATCTTGTCGCACATGCAGTCCTACACGATGGGGCAGGCCGCGCGTCTGCTCGGGGTCAGTCCCGACACCGCCCGCCGCTGGGCGGACGCCGGACGGGTCGCCACGCACCGCGACGAGGGCGGGCGGCGGCTCATCGACGGCCGGGACCTGGCCGCCTTCTCCGTCGAGGTCGCGCAGAACGGCGGCACGGGTGAGGACGACGTCTCCTACACCTCCGCCCGCAACGCCTTCCCCGGCATCGTCACCGCCGTGAAGCTGGGTGACGTGGCCGCCCAGGTGGAGATCCAGGCGGGCCCGCACCGCCTGGTGTCACTGCTGACCCGGGAGGCGGTGGAGGAGCTCGGCCTTGAGGTCGGGATGCAGGCCACCGCCCGGGTCAAGTCCACGAGCGTGCACATCGACCGCGCCTGAGTACCGCGAAGCGCCCGAGTTCAGGAGTCCCCCGCAATGTCCCCGAA
>NZ_JASKYR010000139.1:0-14323 GCF_041028215.1 Streptomyces flavofungini | reverse complement strand
GGCCGGGTCCGGGTCCGGGTCAGGCAGTGACGGGACGAAGTCGCCGCGGTCGAGGACGGTCTCCAGCGCGTCCCTGATCAGCGGATCGCCCTTGCCGATGAGGTCGAGGAGCTGAGCACGGCTCGTGGGCCGGGCCAGCCGCGGGGTGACCTCGACGAAGAGCCTGCCGCCCGCCTCGTGCATCGGGACCATGGCCGTCAGCCGCCACATCGACAGGCCGAGCGGCTTCATGGCGTCGGTCATCATCTGCTGGTGGCCGACGGATACATAGACGTGGTTCTCCCCGTCGTCGGTCTCGGGCACCGGGAACAGCGTCGTGATCGGACGGCTCTGGACGATCCGGAACCCTCCGTCGTCATCGGCCAGGCACCATTCGATGTCCTGCGGGCGGCCGAAGTGCGCCTCGATGCGCCTGCCGAGCCGCACCAGCTCCACGGCCTCCGCGTCCGACAGCGACGGCAGTTCCCGCCGCCGCGCGTCGAGTGTGACGTCCTTTGTGCCGCCGCCCGGCAGGGCGTACACGGCCCGCTGCTTCGCTGCGATCGTCCTGGCGACGACCTCGCCGTCCCGCACCTTGAAGACGTCGGGGTTCACCAGACCGGAGACCAGGGCCTCGCCGAGGCCGAACCCGGCGTCCACGGTGGCGGCTGTGCGGTCACCCGTGACGGGGTCGGCCGTGAACAGGATGCCGGAGGCGCGCGGCAGAACCATCCGCTGCACGACGACGGCCATGTCGACCGTACGGTGATCGATGCCGTTGCGCTGGCGGTAGGTCACCGCGCGCTCGGTGAACAGCGAGGCCCAGCACCGGCTGACGTGCCGCAGGATCTCGGCGGACCCGATGACGTTCAGGTAGGTGTCCTGCTGTCCGGCGAAGGAGGCGGTAGGCAGGTCCTCGGCCGTCGCGCTGGACCGGACGGCACAGGCGGCCCGCTCGTCGAGCCGCGCGAGGGCGCCGGTGATCGCCGCCGCGAGACCGTCGGGGACGGGCGTTCCTTCGATGCTCCGGCGGATGTCCGCGCTGAGGGCGCGGAGCGCCTCCCGGTCGTCGGGGTCCAACGCCGCCAACCGCTCCAGTCGCTCGTCGAGCATCGGCACGTCGGCCATGACCCGCCGGAACGCGCCCGTGGTCACACAGAAGCCGTCCGGCACCCGGACGCCCTCGATCCGCGAAAGCTCCCCCAGGTGGGCACCCTTGCCGCCGACGTCCGCGATCCGCGTCCCGTCGACGTCCTGGAGACCCACCACATACCGCTCGCTCACCGCGACACCCCCGCCGATCTCATGTTCCGTCATACGTGCACCGCTCCGGCCGATCGAACCACCAACGCCTCCGGCGCTGCCGGCACCACTCACGTCGAGCCCTCATTTCCGCAGGTTGTGGCCACGGCGGAGGATTCTGCGGCATCCGGGGGGCCTTGCCGCAAGCCCCCTGGTGCGCTATAAATTAAGAGCGGCAAGGAGAGGGCTCTCCTTGCCTTTCTTCTTTTCCACCCCCTTTTTCCCACCCCTGCCTCCCACCCTCGCGGCCCGATGTCCGCGCGCGGCGTCAGTGGTGTGGTGTCCGCGTCCCGAGCCATTCCCCGACGGTGACGACGTCCGCCCACTGCGGGAACAGCCGGTCGACGAGGACCCGGTGCAGCTCCGGATCGGGGTCCAGGCAGGCGTCGGAGAGGACGGTGAGGCCGAAGTCGAGGTCGTTCGCCCCGCACAGGGTGGACAGCACGACGGCGCTGGTGGCGATGCCGGTGAGGACGAGGTTCTCGATGCCGCGCGCCCGCAGCACCACGTCGAGGTCACTGCCGGAGAACGCGCTCGCCCGCCGCTTGGTGACCACCACCTCGCCGGGCAGCGGCGCGACGTCGGGGTGGATCTCGGTGCCCGGTTCGCCCGCGACGAAGAGCCCGGCCCGTGCGATGGCGGCGAGCGGCCTGTTGCGGGCACCGACCTCGGGGAAACCCGGACGCAGCGCGATGACCACGTAGATCACGGGGATGCCCGCCGACCGGGCGCCGTCGATCGCCGCGCGCAGGCGCGGCAGATATCCCGAGCCGTCGTCGACCAGGTCCACGACGGCCCGCTGGACGTCCATCACGAGTAATGCGTTGCTCATAACGTCTGGAGCAACGATGTCCCCTCGACGCCGTCACGGGAAGGCCGCGTCACGGGAAGGCCGCGTCACGGGAGGGCTTCGCGCAGCGGTGACACGAGGAAGTGGGCGCGGGACGCGCTCCGGAACCGTACGACCCTGCCGTCGACGCCGAACACCTCCCGTACCAGGGCCTCGGTCAGCACCCGTTCGGGCTGCCCCTCGGCAACCACCGTGCCCCGGTGGAGCACGATGACGTGCTGGGCGTAGTGCAGGGCGAGGTCCAGGGAGTGGAGTGCGGCGACGACGGTGTGGCCGCCGCCGGTCGCGAGGTCGAGGACGTCGAATTGGTGGGCGAGGTCCAGGTGGTTCGTCGGCTCGTCCAGGACGAGGACCTCGGGGTCGGCGACCAGTGCGCGGGCCAGCAGGACCCGTTGGCGCTCGCCGCCCGAGAGGGTGTGCGCCATGCGCTCGGCCAGGGGCAGGGCACCCGCGCGGCACAGCGCCCGGTCGACGGTCTCCCGGATCTCCGGCCGGGGGTCCCGCGCCCAGCTCTGGCGCCGGGTCGCGGTCAGGCCCAGTTCCACCAGCTCGGCGGCGGTCAGCTCCGGTGCGGGGCCGGCTTCCTGCGGGAGCACACCGATGCGGCGGGCGCGTTCGCGTGGCCGCATGCGCAGGAGGTCGTCGTCGCCGATGCGGACCTCTCCGGTGCGCCGGGCGGCGGCGCCGGTGAAGGAGCCGAGCAGCGTGGACTTTCCGCTGCCGTTGGGACCCACGAGCGCGGTGAGCCCTCCGGCGGGGACGTGGGCGTCGATGCCGTGCAGCACAGGGGTGCGGCCGAGGTGCACGGTGAGAGCGCGAACGGTCAGGGCGGTGGGGTCGGTCAACTGGCCCTCCCCGTACGGCGTACCACGAGGACGAAGGCCGGTACTCCGATCAGGGCCGTCAGGATGCCCACCGGCAGCTCGACGGGGGCGAGCAGCATGCGGGCCCCGGTGTCGGCGAGCAGCATCAGCAGGGCACCGACGAGCAGCGCGACGGGCAGGATTCTGCGGTGCGCTCCGCCCACCAGCATGCGGGCGAGGTTGGGGACGACGAGTCCGACGAAGCCGATGGTGCCGGAGATCGCGACGACGGTGCCGGTGAGGACGGCGGCCACCGCGAAGACGCCGACGCGGGTGCGGCCGGGGTGGATGCCGAGGGCGGCTGCCGTGGTGTCGCCGAGTGCGAGCAGGTCCAGTCGGCGCACGAGGAACGGCAGCACCGCGAGGACGGCGACGACGGGCACGGCAGCGATGCGCAGGAGCTGCCAGTTGGCGCCGGACAGGCTGCCGAGCAGCCAGTACATGACCTGCTGGGTGGCCTCGCCGTCGCCGGTGCGCAGGATGAGGAAGGAGGTGATGCCGGAGAGCAGATGGCCGACGGCGATGCCCACCATGACGAGCCGGGAGGCGGAGAGCCCGGCCAGCGATGTCGCGCACAGGAACACCGCCGTTCCGGCCGCGGCGGCCCCGGTGAAGGCACCGAGCGGCAGCGTGAGTCCCGCGGCGGTGCCGATGCCGAGCGTGGTGATGACGGTGACGGTGCCGAGGGACGCTCCTGAGGAGAGTCCCAGGGTGAACGGGTCGGCGATGGGGTTGCCCACGAGCACCTGGACGAGGACTCCGGCCGCCGCGAGGCCCGCGCCCACGAGCAGGGCCTCCAGGACGCGTGGCACCCGTAGCTGCCAGATGATGAAGTCGTCCCCGGTGGTGGCGGTGCCACCGACGCCCCGCGCGACCGCCGAGAGCACCTGGCCCGGCGGGATCACGACGGCTCCGACACCGACCGCGAGCACGGCGGCCGCCACGGTCACCGCCGTCAGGGCGATCACCGCCGCGGTGATCGGCACGCCGCCGAGGAGGCCGGAGACCCGGCGCCGGGGCGCCGCCGTTCGCTCGCCGCGGGCGGACAGGTCCACCGGGCCCACCGGGTCCAGGATGTCCACCGGGTCCACCGGTGGGGTCCGCCGCGTCATGAGGAGGCCTTCTCGACGGCCTCGGCCACGGTCCGCACCGCTTGGGCGCTGAGCACGCTGGGCGAGAGCAGGATGCTCTGCGGTATGGCGATGACGTGGTCGTTCTTGACCGCGTCCGTGTCCGCGAGCAGGGGGCTCGATTTGATCGCCGCGATGAGCTGACGGCCCGACTGCCGGGAGAAACCGGTCACGGCGAGGATGACTTCCGGGTTGCTCCTGGTCACCTCCTCGGCCGACAGCGTCGCGAAGTCGGCGAGCGTCGAGGCCGCGACGTTCCGGCCGCCCGCCATGGTGATGACGCCGTTGGCGAAGCTGGACCCGCCGCTGGTGTGGATCCCCGCCCCGCCGGTCGGCGCCGCGGACAGGCTCAGGACGGGTACCTCGTCCGACCCCGCGTGCCGCGCCGGGGCCGTCCCCGCGGCGGCCTCGCGCCGCATCTCGGCGATGAGCGACTTCCCCTTGCCCGGTACGCGGAAGACCTCGGCGAGGTGGGCGATGTAGCGGTAGGTGGCGTCGATGCCGGTGGAGACGCCCTTGGCGGTGTCGCAGGCGACCATCGCGGCGATGCCGTTGCGCGCGAGCTGCTCCTGGGTGGGGGTGCCGTCGAAGGAGCCGAGTTCGTACCGCGAGATGCCGGTCACGAGCTCCGGCTCGGCCGCGATCACCGTCTCCTTGTCGGCCGTCGTGCGGCTCAGCACCGGAAGGGCGTCGAGCTTCTCGCGCAGCGCCCCGGAGAAATCGGCCTTGAACTCGGTTGCGGCCGTCCCCACGATCCTGTCCTCCAGGCCGAGGGCGACGAGGAACGCCGCGGCTCCCGCGTCCAGGGTGACCACTCGTTCCGGGGCGTTGTCGAGCTTCGCGGTGGCGGGGCAGTCCGCACCCGCGTCCGTGCCCGTGCCCTTCGCGCCGCCCGGTTCCTCCCTCCCCGGGCGGTCCGGGTCCGACGCGGACGACCCGGCATCCGTTGCGGCGGACCCGGAGGACGCGGGCGGCGACGTGGCGCAGCCCGCCGAGCCGCCCAGGAGAACGAGGAGGGCTGCGGCGTGCACGGCGGTGTTGCGGAAGGGGGACACCGTTTCGACTACCTCTCAGGCGTTGCGGACCGATGCCAGGCAGCGGCCTGCGGAAGTGCCTGACAGAGAAGTAGTCGTGCCGTGTGTGCGGTGAGTTCCGGGCAGTTCGTCGGGGCGCGGCAGCGCAGCATCTCCAGGGGCAGCCCAGGGGCGCTGCCTGTTCCAACTGCCGCGCCACGGCGACCATCTCGGTGGAGATGTCGATGCCGAGCACCTCCGTGGCGCCACGGCGCCGGAAGTCACGGGTGCAGAAGCCGGTGCCGCAGGCGCCGCCCCGGATTCGCGAACAAACCGAACCGTCGAGAGCGTCAGGCTACGGGCACAGATCCGCAGCGACACTTTCGCCCAATTCGCATCCCTGGGATATTCAGCGAACGCACGGCCGCACAACCAGCCCGGACCATCCGAATTCGCTGAGGACATCGCGAAATGACACCCCGCCAGCCATAACTCGGCTTCAGCAAGCAGCAGTTCATGGGCGCCTCATCCGAACCCCTTTCCTTCGCCATGAAGTCGGAAACAGGAGCCGCACCGGCATCTCCGCCCGCCCCGTGCCCGCCGATCAGCGCCGCAGGCAGCGCGACCAGCAGCCCGCACCCCACACCTTTTATCCACCTTGTGAGCGCTATGCACCTTTTAGCGCCTCGGACGCGATCGACGCCGGTCCGGTTGCAGTGAAATGGGTCACGCCCGCCGACCCGCCCGACACGGGCGTCCTGCGCACCTTTCGTTCCCCACAAAGAAAGTTGAGTTTATCGATCAAGGAAGGCGGTCGTTTCTGATCTTTGGAAACGCGCCGCGGGCATTCATCAATGGAATTCGGGACTTGTTCCGTCCGCGCTTTCTCGCCTAACGTCACCGTCAATCCCGGACGGAACGCCGAATCCTGCCGCTGTCCGGAATCCTTCCGACCCACTCACATGACGCACGGCAGGAGCGGGGGAACCAGGTAAGCCGCCGGTCCCGATCACGGAACGGCTCGGGGTGAAGTCGTGCGCCCGGCGCGCGACCGGACATCTCCCGTCCGAACCCGACAGCTCACCTCGCAGGCGACGGAGAGGACCTAGTCATGCCCGCAAAGGGAAAGCACCGCCGCCCCAAGTCCAGCACGCTCAACCGCGGCATCGCCGCCGCGGGCACGGGCGGGGCCGTGCTCGTCCTGCCGGTGCTCGGTGCGACCGCCGCCCACGCCGCACCGGCCGCCACCGCCACCGTCGCCAAGCCCGCCGCGGGCCCCTCGACCTATGTCGTGGTCGCGGGAGACTCCCTCTCCGGGATCGCCGACAAGCACTCCGTGAGCGGTGGCTGGGAGAGCCTGTTCAAGAACAACCGGGACGTACTCGGTGACAACCCGGGCCTGATCCACCCGGGCCTCAAGCTCACCCTCGGCACGAAGGGCGCGGCCGAGCCCCAGCGGGCCGACCAGCGCGCGGACCGCTCCGAGCGCGACGACGCGGCCGCCGCCCGGCCCGCCGCGGCTCCGGCGAAGAAGACCTACACCAACGACCTCGACGGCTGGATCAAGGAGTCGCTCGACATCCTGGCCCAGCACGGCATCCCCGGCACCTACGAGGGCATCCACCGCAATGTCATGCGTGAGTCCTCCGGCAACCCGCTGGCCATCAACAACTGGGACTCCAACGCCGTCGCCGGCACCCCGTCCAAGGGTCTGCTCCAGGTCATCGCGCCCACCTTCGCCGCCTACCACGTGCCCGGCACGTCGCTGGACAGCTACGACCCGGTCGCCAACATCACCGCCGCCTGCAACTACGCGGCCGACCGCTACGGCTCGATCGACAACGTGAACGGTCCGTACTAGACCGTCCGTACTAGACCGTCGGCAGCGCGGCGGCACCACCGAACCGCACCCTGAGCCCCGGCACACCCCGTGTCCGGGGCTCAGCGCTGTCCGGGCGGCGTCGCGACCGGGTCGCCCGTGACATAGCGCGTCAGCATCGTGACGAGTTCGTCCTCGAACCGGCCTATGTCCACCCGGTCCGGTCCCGCCATCACCCGGTGCACCACCATCTCCACCGTGGAGACCACGAGCCGGGCGGCCACGTCGATGTCGGCGACGCGCACCTCCGGATGGTTCCGGAGCAGCTTGCGGGCATAGGCGATCCGCCGCTGTTCGTGCCGGGCGACCCGATCGAGCAACTCCGGTGCGCGAGGCCCCTGTTCCATCATCACGCGGAGCAACTGCGGGTCCTCGCGGTGGTTCTCGATCGCCGCCCGTACGTAGAAGCGCATGATGCCCTCGATGGACTCCGGCAGCGCGTCGTCCTGGTCCAGGGGTGCGGCGTTCATCCCGGCGTCGAGGTGCCGGGTCAGCAGCTCGACCAGGATGGCGTCCTTGTTCGGGTAGTACTGGTAGAGCGATCCGATCGACACCCGGGCCCGCTCAGCGATCCGGTTGGTGGTCCCCGCCGCATAGCCGTACTCGGCGAAAACGTGAGCAGCGGCGTCGAGGATGCGCTGCCGGGTGAGCTCGGCGCGGACCTGACGGGGCCGCTTACGTGGCTGAAGTCCACGGCGGTCGGACGACACGGCACCTCCTGCGCACGGCCGTGAAAGCGAGTAGCGCACGACCTGAGTAATTGCTCACAATACTGCCATGAACTGCGGCGATGTGGATCCGAGCAGCCGTGGTCACCCACTGTCGCGCCTGCCGAAGGAAGCTGCCATGACGCATGCCCTCACGCGCCCTCGCAGGGTCTCCCCCGAGGAGGTCCTGGCCCGGCTCGGGCAGCCCGAGCCGATGGTCGCAGCGAAGGTGAAGCACCGTATCGACCACTACTTCCGCCACTTCATCGCCCACTCCCCCTTCCTGACGATGGCCACGGCCGACGCGGCCGGGCGCACCGACTGCTCACCCCGCGGTGACTACCCCGGCTTCGTGAAGGTCCTCGACGAGCACACGCTCGCCCTCCCCGACCGCCCCGGCAACAAGATCGCCGACTCCTTCCGCAACCTCTTCGAGAACGACGGCGTCGGACTGTGCTTCCTGGTCCCCGGCATGCGGGAGGTCCTGCGCGTCAACGGCAGCGGCTACGTCACCGACGAGCCGGATGTGCTGGTGCGGATGCGCACCGAGGCCAAACAGCC
The DNA here is from genome assembly GCF_041028215.1 of Streptomyces flavofungini. Classification (GTDB taxonomy): domain Bacteria; phylum Actinomycetota; class Actinomycetes; order Streptomycetales; family Streptomycetaceae; genus Streptomyces; species Streptomyces flavofungini_B. The sequence goes on along the minus strand of NZ_JASKYR010000139.1, from coordinate 6,039 downwards.
GGAGCTGGCGATCGTCGTCGAGGTGGCGGAGGCGTACTTCCACTGCGGGCGGGCGCTCATCCGCTCCCGGCTGTGGGACCCCGCCAGCCAGGCTCTCGCCGACGACATGCCTTCGCTCGGTGAGATCGCGGCGGCCCAGTTCGGTGTCGACGTCGATCCGGCCGCGCTCGAATCGGCCCTGGAAGACGGCTACCGCAAGCTCTACTGACCGGCCCTGCCGGTCGCGCCGACCGCCGACCGCCGACCGCCGACCGCCGACCGCCGACCGCCGAAGGAGACTTCCATGCAGGCATCCACGCAGACACCCATGCAGCAGGCCGTCCTCGCACGCATCGACCGGGTCACCGATGACGTCGTTGCCCTCACCCTCGCCGCCGACGCCGACGAAGGGGAGCTGGCTCCCTGGGAGCCCGGCGCGCACATCGATCTGTCCCTGCCCAACTGGCTGACCCGGCAGTACTCGTTGTGCGGTGACCCCGCCGACCGTGCCACCTACCGGGTCGCCGTGCGGTACGACCCGCTCAGCCGGGGCGGCTCGGAGTACGTCCACCGGTTCCTGCGCCCGGGACGGCGACTTGGGGTCTCACTGCCCCGCAACCACTTCCCGCTCGTGGCCGCCCCGCGCTACCTCTTCCTCGCGGGCGGCATCGGCATCACCCCCCTGCTGCCGATGCTGCGCGCCGCCCGCGCGCGTCAACTCCCGGCGGAACTGGTGTACTCGGGGCCGACCGCGGAGAGCATGCCCTTCGCCGACGAGCTGCGCCCGCTGAGCGGCGTACGCATCGTGGAGACCAAACGGCAGGGCAGGCAGGACCTGGAAGCCCTCGCCGCCACCCTGGAGGGCGACACCCTGGTCTACTGCTGCGGCCCCGCGTCCATGCTGGCCGCGGCCGAGGCGGTGTTCCCCGTCGAGCGGCTGCACACCGAGCGGTTCCAGCCGGTGGCCAGGGCCTTCGGTCCCGACACGGCCTTCGAGGCGGTCTGCGCCCGGTCGGGCGGCACCGTCGCGGTCCCGGCCGACGAGTCGCTGCTCGACGCCCTCGCCCACGCCGGGCGCCCCCTCCCCTCCGGGTGCCGCGAGGGCGTCTGCGGCAGTTGCGAGATCACCGTCCTGGACGGTGCGCCCGAGCACCGGGACGACATCGGCGCCCCCGAGGGCCGGATGTATCCCTGCGTGTCCCGGGCGCTGTCCCCGCGGCTCGTCCTCGACCTCTGAGGCCCGCCGGTCCGGTCATCCGACCCTGCCATCCGGTTCGGTCCTGTCACTCGGCCTTGTCGGCGAAGGGGCCGCCCTCGCCGAACACGAGCCGCGCGAAGTTCTCGCCGATGCGGCGGTGCCCCTCGGGACCGGGGTGGATCCCGTCCGGCAGTGGGAACTCGGCGTGGTCGCGCTCGCCGTAGAGTTCGCGGCCGTCGAGGTAGTACAGGTTGGGGTCGTCGGCCGCGCGCTGCCGGACGACCTCGGCGAGTGCGTCCCGGATGACGTTGAGCGTCAGGCGCCCGGCGGCCCGCTCGGCCGGGTCGCCGGTGGCCTTGAACCGCAGGGTCCCGCCCTCGAAGTCGGGCATGAGCGGCCCGGGTGTGTCCTCCTGGACCGGGCAGAGGACGGCGGAGACGACCAGCAGGGGCGCCGTCGGATGTCCTTCCCGGATGGTGTCGAGGAAGCCGTGGACGGCGGGGGTGAACGCGCGCAGCCGCATCACGTCGGCGTTGACGACGTTGATGCCGATCTTGAGGCTGATCAGGTCCGCCGGGGTGTCCCGCAGGGCGCGTGCGGTGAAGGGGTCGAGCAGCGCGCTGCCGCCGAACCCGAGATTGACGAGCTCCACGTCGCCCCGCGAGGCGGCCAGCGCGGGCCAGGTGCCGGTCGGATGGGCGGCGTTCGAGCCGTGGCTGATGGAACTGCCGTGGTGCAGCCACACCTTGCGGCCCTTGTCCGGTGCCGTCTCGACCGGGGCGTCGGTGCGCAGGGTGATCAGTTCGGTGATCTCCGTGTGCGGGAGCCAGATCTCGATGTCCTTGTCACCCGGGGGCAGACCGGCGAACCGGGCGGTGCCGGGCGGCCCTTCCCGCAGCTCCGCGGACTGGGTGGCCATGTCGGTGACCGTACGGAGGTTGCCGCCGTCCACCGTGGCCTGCGCGGTGAGACTGCCGTCGACCAGCAGGTCGTACACGCCGTCCGGCAGGGGCGGGAAGCCTTGGTAGGCCCGCTTCGTGGGCAGCGTGTCCAGTTCGACGGTCGTGGCCCGGGTGCGGAACGCCAGACGTACGCCGGAGGGCTGCGCCTCGGCGACGGCCAGCTGGTCGTCGGGGATCTGGCGGCGGGCGCGGGCGGGCAGGCGGTGCGGCAGCAGGCCGTGCGCGGTCCGCTCGATGTCGAGGTGCCCGCGCAGCAGGTCCGCGGTGACGGGGGTGGTGATCAGACCGGGATCAACGTCGTTCATGATTTCAGCGCCTTGCCTCGTGGTGCGTTGCGTTGGCTCGTAGTGCGGTTGCCTTGCGGTGCGGTGCGACACCTCGTGGTGCGTTGCGGTGTCACTGCTCGCCCTGCGTCGCGTCCTTTCGTCTCGTGCGCAGCATCACGTCGAGGGAGTCCAGGACCCAGTCCCACGACTCCCGCGCGTCGACGGGGGTGTGGCTGAAGCCACCGGCGAGCTCCAGGCTGACGTAACCGTGGAAGACGGCGCCCAGCATCCGGACCGCGTGCGTCTGGTCCGGCTCCGCCAGGTCGTAGCCGCGCAGGATCGCCCGCGTCATCTGCGAGTGCCGCACACCGGCGCTCGCGGCGGCCGTCTCGGGGTCGAGCCTGAGGCGGGTCGCGTCATAGCGCCCGGGATGCTCTCTGGCGTAGTCCCGGTAGGCCTCCGCGGTGGCGGCCAGGGCGTCCTTCGCGGCTCGCCCCGCCACGGCGTCGGCGACCCGGTCGGCCAGCTCCTCAAGTGCCAGCAGGGCGATCCTGGTCTTGAGCTCGTGGGAGTTCTTCAGGTGCGAGTAGAGACTCGCGACCTTGACGTCGAACCGCCGGGCGAGCGCCGAGAGGGTGACGTGCTCGAAGCCGACCTCGTCGGCCAGCTCCGCCCCCGCCCGGGTCAGCCGGTCCGGGGTCAGCCCCGCTCTCACCATAGCCTTCATCCCGTCTGCCGACAACCATTAACCATTTGCCTAAACCCTATAGGAAACCTAGCCTATCTTTCATGAGACCGCTGACCGAGCAAGAGATCCGTACCGCGTTCGTGAACTGCAGCAAGGGTGAGGCCAAGCGCCTCTCCGTCCCCCGCGACCTGGCCGAGCGCCCCTGGGACGACCTGGACTTCCTCGGCTGGCGGGACCCGCAGTCCCCGGGCAGGGCCTACCTCGCCGCCGACCTGGACGGCCGCACGGTGGCGCTCGCGATGCGCTCCCCCAGCGCCGGACCCTCACAGACGCGGCGCAGCATGTGTTCGCTGTGCATGACCACCCATACCGGGGGCGTGTCGCTGATGGTCGCCGGGAAGGCGGGCAAGGCCGGTAAGCAGGGCGACTCCGTGGGCGCCTACATGTGCAGCGACCTGGCCTGTTCCCTGTACGTGCGGGGGAAGAAGGACGCGGGCATGGGCGCGCGGTTCCATGAGTCGCTGACCGTGGAGGAGCAGAACCAGCGGACCATGGCGAACCTCGCCGCCTTCATCGCCTCGGTCGTCGCCTAGAGCCGCAGGTCGGTGTACAGCAGATGGTGGTCCGAGTAGTCGGTGGGCCGTACGCGGTGCTTGAGCGGGGCGATGCCGCGCAGGAAGACGTAGTCGAACTTGCTCTGCCAGTCGGTGGTCGGCTCGCAGGTGGCGGCGGGCGGACGGCACTCGGGGTCGGTGTCCTCGGCCAGTTTCCAGAGCGGGGCCAGCTCGGGGGCGTCCGGGACGGCGTTGAGGTCGCCGATGACGATCGCGGTGTCGCGGCGGGCGAGCTGCGCGGCGAGCACCTTGGCCTGCTTCGCCCGGACCGCCTCCTGGCTCCGCTGGGCCAGGTGCGTGTTGAAGATCCGTACGGACTTGCCTCCCACCCGGGTGGTGACCGCCAGGTATCCGCGGTCCTCGGAGCCGCCGTCGGGGTACTCCACGGCGACGCGGTCGGTCATCGGCGCCGCCGAGAGGATCGCCTGGCCGAAGGCTCCGGGGCTCCACGGCGCGCCCCCGCAGCGGCCCCAGTCGCGCAGCACCGTGCCGTACTCGACGTGGTAGGCGAGACCGTAGAAGCGTCGCAGGTAGTCCCGGATCCTCTCCACGTCGCGTACGCACGCTTCCTGCATGCCGACGACCTGCGGCGCGTACGTGGCGATCTCCGCCGCCCGGTCGGCGTTGCTCTCGTCGCAGGGGTTGCAGATGTTCCACGTCATGACCCGGTTCGGCACGACCTCTTCGGCGGCGTCGACGGGCAGCGACCTGATGAAGAGGGCGCCGCTCGGTGCGCTGGGCCCGAGGAGCACCAGACAGACCACGGCCATGGCGGTCGCGAACAACCGCGTGCCCCTTGCGAGCACCACCATCGCCCTCCTTGATATCGGTCGAGCCATGTGGCTGCACACGGCACCCGCCTCTGCGCGCAAGATTATGCGACGGGCTCGTCAGCGATACAGGCCGATCCCCGCCCGAGCGCCGCGGTAGGCGGCCGTAGCGCTCTCGACGAACGAGCGGAGCAGCGGATTGCCGTCCCCCTTGTTCCACACCGCGACGACGCGGCTCGGCGCCATGTCGAGCAGCGGTACGGCGACCAGCCCGGCGGGCAGGTCGTGGCCCAGCGCGGCTCGCCGCCGTGCCAGTACGACTGTCAGAGCGGGTCCGTTCCGCTCGGGAAGCGGAACCAGCGGCGCTCCCGCAGGTCGGCCAGTCGCAGCCCGTCCCCGCGGGCCAGCGGGTCGTCGGCGCGCAGCACCGCGCCCACCGGGTCGGTACGCAGTTCACGTACCGTCAGGGCGCTCTCGTCGAACGGCGCCCGCGTCAGGGCGATGTCGACGAGTCCCGCGCGCAATCCGCAGGTGGGTTCGGTCAGATCGGTGTCGCGGACATGGATGGCGGCATCGGGGCGGCTCCGGCGACAGGCGTCGGCCAGCCTGGCCGCCCCCTGGTCGGTGCCGTCGCCGAGGATTCCGACGGTGAGAGCGGTCGGCCCGGTCGAGCAGGTCCCGCGCCTCGTCGAGCAGCACGGCGCCCGCGGCGGTGAGCGCGACACCGGTGGGCGAGCGGATGAACAGCGGGGCGCCGACCTCGGTCTCCAGGCCCTTGACCGCGCGGCTCAGCGGCGGCTGGCTCATATGCAGTCGGGTGGCGGCCCGGCCGAAGTGGAGTTCCTCGGCGACGGCCACGAAGTAGCGCAGGGTGCGTAGCTCCACGCTGCGACGACACCCACGGGGTATCGGAGCCGCCGCATGGGTCTTGGACAGATCGCGGGTCCCGGCGGTGCACTCGGAGCATGTCCCACGACGAAACGAAGACCAGCGCACCGCACCCCACGGCCGCGACACCGGGGGCCTCCCCCGCCGTCTCCGTGGTCGGCCCTGACGGCGGCGAAAGAATCACCCTGGGGACCACGCGGATGCGTGTCCTCGAAGACGGCAGCCACACCGGACACCGCCTCGCCATCGCCGGGTCCGTCCTGGCCCCGCACTCCTTCGCCAACGCACCATGGGCCGCTACGAGACCGTCCCCGCAGGTGCCGCGAGAGCGGGAACGAGACCGGTGACCGGACGCCCCTGACGGTAGAGCTCCCTGCGCGCGCCGTGCACCGTGCGCCGCGCGAAGCAGAGGGACCCGGCGGGCGCGTGGCACGTCGTACAGGCCACGGAGTAGACGCCGTGGCGGAAGCGGGCGTGCATCGCGTGCGCCGCATCGTGGGCGGCGTCCGCGGCGCGGCCGGGACCGAGACCGCGTTCGGACGGGCGGAATGCGGTTCTCATACGGGTCCTCTCCTCATCCGGGCGTCCCTCCCGTCTACCCACGGATCGCGCGCATGATCACTTGAGTGGGGGGCGAAAACAGGCCACTTCGAGGCCGCTGGCCGGAACAGCCG
>NZ_JASKYR010001389.1:0-884 GCF_041028215.1 Streptomyces flavofungini | reverse complement strand
GTGTCACGGCCGCCAGCCGTTCCCGCAGCGCCACCGCCCTGCGCCGCGCGTCCCGCACGGTCAGCGGCAGCGGCGACCAGCCCGCGAGGCGGCCGAGCGCGACCACCGGGGGGTGGACGGGGGAGCGGGCCATGAGCGCGGCCGGGTCGCCGGGAGCGGGCCATCAGCCCGGCCGGGTCGCCGAGCACCGGCGGCTCGCCCGGCGCCGCGAGGAGCAGCACCTGGTCCGCGTACTGGACCACCCGCTCCAGGCGGTGCTCGGCCATCAGGACGGTGGTCCCGAGGTCGTGGACGAGGCGCTGGAGCACGGCGAGGACCTCCTCGGCCGCCGCCGGGTCCAGCGCGGAGGTCGGCTCGTCCAGGACGAGGACCCGGGGGTGCGGGGTGAGGACCGAGCCGATCGCGACCCGCTGCCGCTGGCCGCCGGAGAGCGTGGCGATCGGGCGGTCGCGCAGTCCGGCGAGGCCGAGCAGGTCCAGGGTCTCCTCGACCCGCCTGCGCATCACGTCGGGGGCCAGGCCGAGCGACTCCATGCCGTACGCCAGCTCGTCCTCGACCGTGTCCGTCACGAAGTGCGCGAGCGGGTCCTGGCCGACCGTGCCGACCACGTCGGCGAGCTCACGGGGCTTGTGGGTGCGGGTGTCGCGGCCCGCCACGGTCACCCGGCCGCGCAGGGTGCCGCCGGTGAAGTGCGGGACCAGGCCGCTGACCGTGCCGAGCAGCGTCGACTTGCCGACTCCCGAGGGGCCGACGAGCAGGACGAGCTCGCCCTCGGGCACGGTGAGGTCGACCCCGCGGATCGTGGGCTCCGCTGCTCCCTCGTACGTCATGGAGACGTCCTCGAAGCGGATCATGAGGTCTCCTCGGAAGGGGTGGGGGAGTGC
>NZ_JASKYR010001388.1:0-1078 GCF_041028215.1 Streptomyces flavofungini | reverse complement strand
GTCGTCGGCCACCGCCCGTTCGCAGCGCGCCACGGCCTCGCGGTGCTCGGCGAAGAGGGAGAGCACCGGGGACGGCCAGGGGACGCCGGAGGTGCCGGGGCCGCCGGGAAGGAGCAGGCCGGCGAGGTGCGCGGCACTCGGGCGGTCGCCGGGCGCGCGGCTCAGGCACGCGGCGATGACCCCGCGCAGCTCTTCGGGCACCGCCGACAGGTCCGCGTCGCCCTGCGAGATGCGGAAGAGGACGGAGGCCAGCTCCTGGTCGTCGAAGGGGCCGCGCCCCGACACCGCGTGGGCGAGCACCGCGCCGAGCGCGAAGACGTCGGAGGCGGGGACCACCGCGTGGCTGCCCTCGATCTGCTCGGGCGCCATGAAACCGGGGGTGCCCACGATCATGCCCGCCGCCGTCAGCGCCGTCGCGTCGAAGGCCTGCGCGATGCCGAAGTCGATCAGCTTCGGGCCCTCGGGGGTGAGCAGGACGTTGCCCGGCTTGAAGTCACGGTGCAGCACCTGCGCCGCGTGCACCGCCGCGAGGGCGCAGGCCAGCGCGGCCCCGAGCGCGCGTACCGCCGTCACCGGCAGCGGGCCGCACCGGTGCACCGTCTCGGCGAGCGAGGGCCCCGCGACGTACTCCGTCGCGAGCCACGGCACCGCGGCGTCCGCGTCGCCGTCCAGGAGCGCCGCCGTGCCCGGCGAGGAGACCGCGCGCGCCGCCGCGATCTCCCGGCGGAAGCGGATGCGGAAGTCGCGGTCGATGTCGAGGTCGGGCCGTACGGTCTTCACCGCGACCAGGAGCGCGCCGGGCCGGGGCGCGCGGGCCAGATACACCTCGCCCATGCCGCCCGCGCCGATGACGGCGAGCAGCCGGTACGGACCGACATGGCGCGGCGGTCCGGACAGGGGGTCGAGCAAGGCTCCTCCTGGAGTGCGCTGGGGCGGGGTGCGACCGTACCCCGTCGCGAGCCACGGCACCGCGGCGTCCGCGTCGCCGTCCAGGAGCGCCGCCGTGCCCGGCGAGGAGACCGCGCGCGCCGCCGCGATCTCCCGGCGGAAGCGGATGCGGAAGTCGCGGTCGATGTCG
>NZ_JASKYR010001387.1:0-691 GCF_041028215.1 Streptomyces flavofungini | reverse complement strand
ACCCTGATCCGTACGGCCACCATGTGGCACCTGTCGACGACGGTGACCGGCACCCTCGCCTCCCCCGACACCTCCGCGCTCGAACTGGCCTGCGTGCTGCACCCCACCCCCGCGGTCTGCGGCACCCCGACGGCCACGGCACGCGACGTCATCCGCGACACGGAGCCGTTCGACCGCGGCTTCTTCACCGGCGTGCTCGGCTGGGGCGACGCGGGCGGCGACGGCGAGTGGGTCGTGACGATCCGCTGCGCCGAGGCGGAGGAGCGCTCCCTGCGGCTCTACGCGGGCGCGGGCGTCGTCGCCGCCTCGGACCCGGCGGCGGAGACCGCCGAGACGGGCGCGAAGTTCCGTACGTTCCTGAACGCGGTGGGGGCGGAGCTGTGAACCCCGTGCCCACGGCGGACGCGCCCCTGTGGCCGTCGGAGTTCGCCGAGCGCTACCGGGCCGCGGGCTGGTGGCGCGGCGAGACGTTCGGCGGCATGCTCCGGGCCCGCGCGGCGGAACACCCGGACCGTCTCGCGATCGTCGACCCGGCGGCGGGCCACCGCTGGACGTACGCGGAACTGGACCGCCGCGCCGACCGCCTGGCGGCGGGCCTGCTGGCCCGAGGCATCGTCAAGGGCGACAAGGTCGTCGTCCAGCTCCCCAACACGGCGGAGTTCTTCTCCACCGTCTTCGCCCTGTTCCGCAT
>NZ_JASKYR010001386.1:0-726 GCF_041028215.1 Streptomyces flavofungini | reverse complement strand
GCCCCCGCCGCGCCCGCGGCCGTGGACGGCGTGCCCGCCGCCAAGACCCTCGCCCCCGCTCCCCCGMCCGMCGACCACGACGCGCTGCTGCGCCGTCTGCGGGAGCTGGGCGAGCTGCACCAGGCGGGAATCCTGACCGACGAGGAGTTCAGCACGGCCAAGCAGGCCGTCCTGCGCCGTATGTGAGCCGGTGCGGGCCTCGCCAGGCCCCTTCCAGCCCCGATTCCAGACCCGTTGCGGCACACCCCTGCCCGATTCCGGGCAGGATTCTTGCGAAAGCCGTGCGAATCCCCCAGGATCATCGAATGCACGACGACCTGGTGGACCACCTCACCCGCAGTACCCCGCTCCAGCGGGGCGAAGCGCTGCGGGTCATCCAGGACGTGCTCGCCTACTTCGACGAGACGACCGAAGAGTTCGTCCGTCGCCGCCACCGCGAGTTGCAGGGTCAGGGCCTGCTCAACGCGGCGATCTTCGAACAGATCTCGGCGGATCTCGGATACCGAGCGGTCGCGCCGCCCGAGCTCACGCTCCGGCAGTTGCGCCGCATCATCTACGGCTAGGACACCCTCTATGTGCGGAATCGTCGGATACATCGGCAAGCGTGACGTGGCCCCGCTCCTCCTCGAAGGCCTTCAGCGCCTGGAGTACCGCGGCTACGACTCCGCGGGCATCGCCGTCACCAGCCCCAAGGCCTCGGGCCTGAAGACGGTGAAGGCCAAGGGC
>NZ_JASKYR010001385.1:0-1063 GCF_041028215.1 Streptomyces flavofungini | reverse complement strand
CCCCTCAGGGCTCCTCCGTCTCCGCCTCCAGGCTGCGCCGCGGGGAACCCTGGGAGGGCACGGAGCGCCCTGGCCACAGGGCCCTGTTCGGAGGGCCCTGATCGGAGCGCCCTGGCTGGCCTGTCAGGCGAAGGTCAGCCGGATGCGGCCGTCCCCGGCGTCCGTGACCCGTACCCCGGTCAGGTCCTCGACATGGACGGTCGGACCGAACGCCGCCGCCCTCGCGCCGACGCCGACCACCCGCATGCCCGCGGCCTGACCGGCACGTATGCCTGCCTCGGAGTCCTCGAAGACCACGCAGTCGGCGGGGTCGAAGCCGAGCGCCGCCGCGCCCTTGAGGAACCCCTCGGGGTCCGGCTTGCTCGCGCCCACGCTCTCCGCGGTCACCCGTACCTCCGGCAGGCCGAGGCCCGCGGCGGCCATGCGCCCGGTGGACAGCGGTACGTCGGCTGAGGTCACGAGCGCGTGCGGCAGCCGCAGCTCCGTGAGCGCGGCCATGAAGGCGGGGGCGCCGGGCACCGGCACCACGCCCTCCATGTCGGCGGTCTCGGCGGCGAGCATCTCGCGGTTCTCCGCGTGGTTCTCCTCCATGGGGCGCTTCGGCAGCAGCACCGCCATGGACGCGTAGCCCTGCCGTCCGTGGACGACCTTGATGACCTCGTCGAAGTCGAGACCGTGCCGCACGGCCCAGCGCCGCCAGCAGCGCTCGACGACGGCGTCGGAGTTGACGAGGGTGCCGTCCATGTCAAGGAGAACCGCCCCTGCGTCGATGTCGAGGGCGGCGGGGGCGGCGGGGGCGGCTGAGTCGGCGGACGTGGCCGTCATGGATGGGCTCCAGAGCGCAGAGGGGACGTCCGCGCGCTCCGGCGGCAGGCCCCGGAGGCACGGAGCAAGAATCAAGGCAGCCCCGCCCGCCGGTCAGGGAATACGGGCGGAGCCACTTTGTTCTCGCACGGTACAAAACATGGCCACCAAAAGCCAACACCGCAGGTCAAACGCCCCGCGCACGCGGCAGCACCCCGTTCGACCCGCGAGCCCCAAACCTCCACAGATCCCCATACAC
>NZ_JASKYR010001384.1:0-1071 GCF_041028215.1 Streptomyces flavofungini | reverse complement strand
ACCCGGTGCGGTACCGAATCCTGGGCGCCACCGAGGCGTACGACGACCAAGGCGTCCCCCTGCCCGTGGGGGGCCGGCGGCTGCGTGCCCTGCTCGCCGCCCTCGCGCTGCACGCAGGCCGCCCGGTCACCGTGGGCGCCCTCATCGACGAGGTCTGGGCCGGYGRASSGGCCGCCGACGCCCCGGCGGCCCTCCAGGCCCTGGTCGGCCGCCTGCGCCGGGCCCTCGGCAAGGACGCCATCGCCTCGGGCCCCGGCGGCTACCGCCTCGCGGTCGACCCCGACGGCGTCGACCTGCACCGCTTCGAGCGCCTCGCGCGCGAGGGCAGCGCCGCCCTCGACCGGGGCGACCCGGACACGGCCGCCCGCACACTGCGCGAGGCGCTCGCCCTCTGGCAGGGCCCCGCCCTCGCCGACCTGCCCGACCGCAGTGCGGCGGCGCGCCCCGACGCCCGGCGCACCGAGGCCGTCCGCGCCCGCATCGAGGCGGACCTGCTGCTCGGCAGGGCCTCCGACGTCGTACCGGAACTCCGCCAGCTCACCGCCGACCGGCCGTACGACGAGCCGCTGCACGCCCTCCTGATCCGCGCCCTGCGCGCGGCGGGCCGAGGCGCCGACGCCCTCGCCGCCTACGAGGACACCCGCCGAGCCCTGTCCGAGGGCCTCGGCACCGACCCGGGCCCGGAGCTGCGGGCGCTGCACGAGCGACTGCTGCGGGAGGGAGACGAACGGGCGGCACCGCCGATGCCCTCCGCCGCCTCCGCGCCTGGCGTCTCCGCGCCCGCCGCCTCCGCGCCTGGCGTCTCCGCGCCCGCCGCCTCCGCGCCTGGCGTCTCCGCGCCCGCCGCCTCCGCGCCTGGCGTCTCCGTGCCTGGCGTCTCCGCGCCCGCCGCCTCCGTGCCTGGCGTCTCCGTGCCCCCCCCGCGCCTGGCGTCTCCGTGCCTGGCGTCTCCGCGCCCGCCGCCTCCGTGCCTGGCGTCTCCGCGCCCGCCGCCTCCGCGCCTGGCGTCTCCGTGCCTGGCGTCTCCGCGCCCGCCGACTTCTCGCCCGCCGCCTCCGCGTCCGGCACCTC
>NZ_JASKYR010001383.1:0-1242 GCF_041028215.1 Streptomyces flavofungini | reverse complement strand
CCCCCTCACCCGCGCCGTCCTGTGGAACAGCCTGCGCGACATGGTCCGCGACGGCGAACTGGACCCCGCCGTCTACCTCCGGGCCGCCCTCACCCACCTCCCCGAGGAGAGCGACCTCGCCGTCGTCCAGGGCGTCCTCACCTTCGCCACCGCCCACATCGCGGGCCGCTACTCCGGCCCCGAGAAGCGGCCCGCCGCCCTCGCCACCCTCGGCGAACTCTGCCGCGACCTGATCCGCCGCACCGAGGACGGCTCCCACCCCGGCCTGCGCCTCACCGCCGTCCGCAGCGCCATCGACGTCGCCACCCAGCCCGCGCCCCTGGAGGCCTGGCTCGCCGAGGGCACCGTGCCCGGCGGCCCCGAACTCGACCCCGAACTGCGCTGGCGCATCCTCGCCCGCCTCGCCGTCCTCGACGCCACCGACGAGGCCGCCATCGCCGCCGAACTGGAGCGGGACCCCAGCGCCACCGGCCAGGAAGGCGCGGCACGCTGCCGGGCCGCCCTGCCCGACGCCGCCGCCAAACGGGCCGCGTGGGAGGCCATGTTCGCCTCCGACGAACTCTCCAACTACCTCCTCAAGGCCACCGCCCAGGGCTTCTGGCAGCCCGAACAGGCCGACCTCGTACGGGAGTACGTGCCGCGCTACTACGAGGACGCCGTCACCGTCGCGGCCCGGCGCGGCCCCGCCATCGCCGACGTCCTGGGCGCCTGGGCCTTCCCCGCCCCGTTCGTCGACGCCGAGACACTCCGCCTCGGCGAGCGGTGCCTGCGCGACGCCGACCCGATCCCCGCCCTGCGCCGCAAGTTCACCGACCAGCTCGACGACCTGGCCCGCGCCCTGCGCGTACGCGAGGGCGACGCCGCACGGGAGGGCGACGGCGTACGGGAGGGCGACGGCACCGCCTGAGCCGGGGCCGGGGCCAGGCCCGACGCGCGGGGAGGCCTAGCATTCCCGCGCACCGGGGCACGTAGCTGCGGTACGCAAGTACCACTTTCGGGTTCCGTTCTTCGAAGTACTCGGGCGCACCGCCCGCGCGTTGTACAGGCTGGTCCTCCCGCACGCGCGCATTCGAAGGACAAGCCCATGAGCACCCCGCCGCCCCTCGCCGGAGGCGCCCACGGCCCCGATGCCCTCCGCCCGCTGCTCGACACCACACTCGACGCCCTCCGCGAGGGCGCCGCCGACCGCCGGGGCCCCCTGCCCGCAGGGGGCCCCGAAGCCGTCGCCGACCGCGTCCGCGC
>NZ_JASKYR010001382.1:0-907 GCF_041028215.1 Streptomyces flavofungini | reverse complement strand
GTCTACGGAGCGGACGGCGACTACACCGGCTACCCCGCGTTCAAGTCCCCGCCCAAGGTGGCCCGCGCACTCAGGGCCACCGGCTACGACTCCTGCTCCACCGCCTCCAACCACAGCCTGGACGACGGGGCGGCGGGCGTGCGCCGCACCCTGGACGCGCTCGACAAGGCGGGCGTCAAGCACGTGGGCTCGGCGCGCACCGCAGCCGAGGACAAGGAGCCCGCGTGGCTGCGGGCGGGCGGCGCGAAGGTCGCGCAGCTCGCGTACACCTATGACACGAACGGCTATCCGATGCCCGAGGGCAAGCCGTGGTCGGTCGACCTGATCGACCGCGAGAAGATCGTCGCGGACGCGCGTGCGGCGCGCCGGGCGGGCGCGGACGTGGTCGTCGTCAGCATGCACTGGGGCACGGAGTGGCAGGACGCCCCCGACAAACGGCAGCTCACCCTCGGCAAGCGGCTCACGGCGGCACAAACGGGCGGACGCCCGGACATCGACCTCGTCATCGGCACCCACGCCCACGTCCCGCAGGCCTACGAGAAGGTCAACGGAACCTGGGTGATCTACGGCATGGGCGACCAGATCGCCGGTGACATGATCAACCACGAGGGCGCCAACGACCCGCGCGGCAACCAGGGCTCCATCGGCCGCTTCACCTTCGCCCCGCCCGGACGGCCGGGCGGCAGATGGGCGGTGCGGAAGGCGGAGTTCGTCCCGATGTGGTTCGACACCGGCAACGGCCGCGTGGTCAACCTCAACCAGGCCCTGGCCAAGGGCGCGGACGTCGCCGCCACCCGGGACCGCATCCGCCGCGTCGTCCTGAGCAGGGGGGCGGGCAAGAGCGGCCTGAAGATGGGCAGCTAGGSCCATTCGGCTCCACCCGCGGAGGGCCCGAGCGGCCTCAGAC
>NZ_JASKYR010001381.1:0-998 GCF_041028215.1 Streptomyces flavofungini | reverse complement strand
GCCCGGCCGTCAGCCGAGGGTCCAGGCGACGTCCCTGAGCAGGGACTGCCGCCAACCGGCGCGGTCGTGCCCGGACGCCGAACGCGATATTCGTACGCTCGCACCCGCCCGCGAGGTCAGCTCCTCGGCCAGTCGGCAGTGGGGGAGCATACGGGTCTCGTGTTCACCCACGTCGAACGCGACACGCAGTCCCGAGAGGTCGCGGTCCTTGAGACGGGCGGCGATGGCGCCACCGGTCGGACCGCCCAGCGGATCGTCCTGTCGCATGGCCTCGGACGACCACCAGAACGATCCGGACTGACAGGCGACGCGCGACACCAGCTCCGGGAACTCGGCCGCCGCGAACAGCGCGCTCAGCCCGCCGAGACTCTGCCCGGCGACCACGAGCCGACTCAGGTCGGCGGGAACTCCGGACTCCGCCACCAGCGGCAGCAGTTCGTCCCGCACCGCCTCCCACAGCTCCGGGCGGCAGCAGAACTCGGCCTCCCGGTCCTTGCTCGGCAGGAAGACCAGGGTGACGGGCGGCATCTCCCCGGCGTCGAAGGCCGCGTCGAACGCGGTCATGGCCGGGTGCAGATACAGCCAGTCGTCCCCGTCGAGCAGCAGCACCACAGGCCCGCCGCCGCCCACCGGATGAACGCGCACGGTGCGCCGCCCCCCGAGCCGCTCACTCGCCCAACGGATCCGGGCCCGCGGCACGGGCAGGACCTCGTCGGGCCCCACAGCGGGCCAGTACGGCTGCTCCGGGGCGTCCGGCGTCGCGGCGATGGAACGGTCCCCACCGGCGCCGACCGGATTCAGCGGGTCGGCGTACGCCTCGCCCCCGACGAGAAACCGATAGGTCACCCGTAGCCGCTCAGGCATGCGCACCTCGGCATACCAGCAGTCCGTGCCGCCCCACTGACGCAACTCGGTCAGCCCCGCCCAGCTCTCGAAGTCGATGAGGGGCCGAGAAGCAGCAGCCGCAGCGGCATTGAGAGCGGGAGCGGGAGCAGGAG
>NZ_JASKYR010001380.1:0-936 GCF_041028215.1 Streptomyces flavofungini | reverse complement strand
ACGGTGACGCGGCGCTGCTCCTCGTCGGCGCTGATGCGGTAGTCCTCCTGCCCGGTGGCGGCGCGCAGACCCGCGTAGACCGCGGTGACCTCCTCGTCGACGAGGGCGGGGAGGATGCGGCGGCCCTGCTCGCGCAGCGCGGCGATGCCCTCGGCGCTCGACCCGGCGGCCGCCTTGTCGTCGAGGTCCTCGGCGGTGGGGCCGAGCAGGACGTTGCCGTACACGGTCGGGGCGAGCAGGACGCCCTTGCCGAGTGCGGTGGGCACGGGCAGCAGGATGTGGCCGACCAGGCCGCGGGCGAGCTTGTCGAAGACGATGAGCTGGCCCCGGCGCGGGGTGACGGTGAAGTCGGTCCGGCCGAGCAGCCGGTCGACGGTGTCGGCGTGCAGGCCCGCCGCGTTGACCAGGTACCGGGCGCGCAGGTCGCCGCGTCCGGTGCGCAGCACATGCGGGTCGGCCGCACCGTCGATCCGCTCCACACGGCAGTCCAGGTGCAGGTCGACGCCTGCCCGTACGGCCTGGGTGGCGTAGGCGAGGGTGGTCGTCCAGGGGCAGATGACGGACTCGCCGGGCACGTCGAGCGCGCCGAGGGCGCCGGGTCCCAGGTGCGGTTCGCGGGCCATGACCTCCTCGGGGCCGATGATCCGCGCGGCGTCGTAGCCGTTGCACACGGCCTTGTCGAGGAGGCCGGGCAGGGCCGCCCGCTGCTCCTCGTCCCAGGCGACGAGCAGGGCGCCGACCGGCTCCACGGGGATGCCGGACTCGGCGGCGTACGCGGCGAGGAGCCGGTATCCCTCGCGTACGAGTGCGGCTTCGAGGGAGCCGGGCACGGCGTCGAAACCGGTGTGCAGGATCGCAGTGTTGGCCTTGGACGTGCCCTCGCCGACGTCGTTCGCCGCGTCCACGAGGGCGACGCGCAGGGCGGGGTACTTGGCC
>NZ_JASKYR010000138.1:0-16393 GCF_041028215.1 Streptomyces flavofungini | reverse complement strand
CTCCTGACCCGGTCGAAGCCGAGGGAGAAGCCGAAGGCCGCGTTGACGACGAAGTGGATCCAGAGCACCTGGGCGGGCGTGAACGGCTCGCCGCCCGCGATGTCGAACAGCGTGGCGCCGAGGAAGGTGAGCACGAACACGACGAGCAGGACGAGGACGAAGCGGATGTACTTGGTGAGGTTGTCGTAGATCTTCCGGCCCTGCTCCACGGCGTGCACGATGGTGGCGAAGTCGTCGTCGGAGAGGATCATCCGCGCGGCGTTCTTGGCGACCTCCGTGCCGGACCCCATGGAGATGCCGATGTCGGCCGCCTTGATGGCCGGGGCGTCGTTCACGCCGTCGCCGGTCATGGCGACCACGTCGCCCTTCTTCTTCAGGGTTTCGGCGAGCAGGACCTTGTGCTCGGGGGCGACCCGGCCGACGACGCCGATGCCGTCGACGCGGGCCAGCCGCTCCTCCTCGGACATCGCCGCGAAGTCGGCGCCGAGGACCGCCTCGCCGCCGATGCCGACCTGCTCGGCGACGGCGGCGCCGGTGATGACGTCGTCGCCGGTGACCATGCGCACGCGGATGTGCGCGGCCTGGGCGGCGGCCACGGCCTGCCTGGACTCCTCGCGGGGCGGGTCGACCATGCCGACGAGGCTGGTCACCCGTAACCCGGTGACCTGGGCGAGGAGATCGCCGTCCGGTGCGAAGGCGGCGGGGTCGAGGTCCCGGGTCGCGGCGGCCATCACCCGGCGGCCCGCGCGCTCCATCCGCTCGACCTCGCGCTCGGCGCGCTCCCGCAGTCCGGCGTCGAAGGGGATGTCCGCGCCCTCCGAGAGGGCCGTGCCGGTGCGCGCGAGGACGGCGGGTGCCGCGCCCTTGACGAAGCAGCGCACGACGGGGTGGCCCTTGTCGTCCTGGGCCCGGTGGAAGGTGGCCATCAGTTTGCAGGCCGGGTCGAAGGGCAGGGTGGCGAGCCGGGGCAGCCGCTCGCGGGTGGCGTCCACGTCGAGGCCCGCCTTGTGGCCGAGGACGAGCAGTGCGCCCTCGGTCGGGTCGCCCACTACCCGTCCTGCCACGAGCGAGGCGTCGCTCGCCACGAGGTAGGGCAGGATCGCGTCGTCGATGCGCGGGGAGGTGCCCGCGGCGTGGTGGACCTTGCCGTCGAGGGAGTAGCCGCTGCCCGAGACCGTGTACCGGTCGAAGGGGTCGACGACCTCGACCACGGTCATCTGGTTCAGCGTCAGGGTGCCGGTCTTGTCGGAGTTGACGGCCGAGGTGAAGCCCAGGGTCTCCACCGAGGGCAGGTCCTTGACGATGGCGTGGCGCCGGGCGAGGTCGAGGCCGCCCAGCGAGAGGATCGTCTGCGTCACCGTCGGCAGCGCCTCCGGCACGGCGGCGATCGCCAGCGACACGGCGCTGATGAACAGCGCGTCCCACGGCTCGCCGCGCCCGCGCCCGAGCGCGAACATCACGACCATGGTCACCCCGGCCGCCCCCACGATCCACAGCGTGAGCCGGTTCAGCTCCTTGGCGAGCGGGGACATCTCCCGCCGCGTCGCCGACAGCATCCCGGAGATCCGGCCGAGTTCGGTGGCGGCGCCGGTGGCCGTGACGACGAGGACCGCGCTGCCGTGGGTGACGGGGGTGTTCATGAACGCCATGCCGGTCTGGTCCGCGGGCCCGAGGCCGTCGCCGCGCACCGGCATGGCGTCCTTGGCGACCGGGACGCTCTCACCGGTGAGCGCGGACTCGTCGATCTGGAGGGCGCTGGTCTCCAGGAGGCGCCCGTCGGCGGGCACCTCGTCGCCCGCGGCCAGCAGCACGATGTCGCCGACGACCAGGTCCTTCGCGTCGATCTCGACGACGCGCCCGTCGCGGCGCACCCGCGCGGTGGCCTTGGTCATCGCCTTCAGGGCGTTCATGGCGCTCTCCGCCTTGCCCTCCTGCCGTATCCCGATGACCGCGTTGAGCACGGTCAGGGCGAGCAGCACCAGGGCGGTGCCCCACTCCTGGATGAGCAGCGACACCAGGGCGGAGGCGACGAGGATGAGCTGCATGTACGAGGTGAACTGCCCGAGGAAGCGGACCCAGCCGGGCGCCGGGTGCTCCTCCGGCAGGGCGTTGGGGCCGTCCTCGGCGAGCCGGGCGGCCACCTGTGCGGCGCCGAGGCCGGTGGCGGGGTCGACGCCGAGTTCGTCGGCCACCGCCCCGGCCCCGCGGGCGTACCAGGTCCGGGTCCGTGGTCCGGTGGGTGCCTCGCGCCGGGACGCCGGTTCGGTCATGGGGCCTCGCCCTCCAGCTGCTTGCGCGCCAGCTCCAGTTCGTGCCGGGCGTCGGCGCCGACGTCCGGGTAGCTCGGGCCGATGTCGATCAGCGCGTTGGCGAGCACGGCGGCCGCGCAGGTCCTGGCGAACCACTTGCGGTCCGCGGGCACCACGTACCAGGGCGCCCACGCGGTGCTCGTGGCGGACAGCATCTCGGAGAACGCCGCCTGGTAGGCGTCCCAGTAGGTGCGCTCCCGCGCGTCGGCCGCGGAGAACTTCCAGTTCCGCTCCGGGACGTCGATCCGTTTCAGGAAGCGGACGCGCTGTTCCTCCCTGGACAGGTTGAGGAACAGCTTGACGACGCTGAATCCGTTGTCCGTCAGATACCGCTCCCAGTCGTTGATCTCCTGGTAGCGCCTGCGCCAGAACGCCTTCTTGCCCGTGCCGCGCCCCGGCAGCCGCTGGCGGGCGAGGAGTTCGGGGTGCACGCGTACCACCAGGACCTCCTCGTAGTGCGAGCGGTTGAAGATGCCGATCTCACCGCGGCGCGGCAGACCGCAGGTGTAGCGCCAGAGGTAGTCGTGGCTCAGCTCCTCGGCCGAGGGCACCTTGAAGTTGGTCACGCGTACGCCCTGCGGGTTCACCCCGCTCATGACGTGGCGGATCGTGCCGTCCTTGCCTCCGGCGTCCAGTGCCTGGAGGCAGAGCAGCACACCGTGGGTGCCCTGGGCGGCCAGCCGCCGCTGGAGGTCGGCCAGCAGCAGCACGCCGCCGCGCAGCAGTTCCTGTCCTTCCCTCTTGCTGCCGATGCCCGCCTTGTGGGCGGGGTCGAAATCCCTGGACAGGTCCACCTTCGAACCGGGCTCGACCCGCAGGGGCGCGATGAACCCGGCGATCCGCTCGGCCCGTTCGTCCCTCGCAGGTACCTGTCCGTCCTTCATGCGCCACCTCGGCTAGCCCAGGGTCTCCCGGTCCACGACACACAGGCCCCAGATGATGAACCCGTTCATCGCGATCAGGGTGATCGACCAGAACGGGTAGTACGGGATCGAGAGGAAGTTGGCGATGAGCATCAGCGAGGCGATGACCACGCCGATGACCCGGGCCCACTTCATGGCGGCCAGCAGACCGGCGCTGACGACGACCGCGATCACGCCGAGCACGATGTGGATCCAGCCCCAGGACGTGAGGTCGAACTTGAAGGTGTACTCGGCCGTGCTGACGTAGACCTGGTCCTCAAGGACGGCCATCAGGCCGCGGCAGAAGTCCAGGGAACCGGAGATGAACAGCAGCACCGCGGCGAAGATGGTCAGGCCGCCCGCGGCCGCCCGCGCGGTGTCCGAGCGATGGTGGGACGTGGTCGTGGTGACCATGACAGACTCCCATGTTGACGCAGGGTGCCGAATGCACCGCTGAGTGGGGCGAGTGTCGCGCCCGCCGGGAAGCGGGTCGTCACCCCCCGGGGGTGACGACCGGGGCGGGGCGGCCCAGGAGGCTGTCGGTCGTCCGGGCCCGGCTTCGGGATCGGAGCTCCGGGCCCGAGACCGGGAGGCGAGGCGATGGCCGTGCGGCCCACCCCAGGCGGAGCGGACGCCGGCGCGAGCGGGCGGCCCTGGCCGCGCCGAATCCTCGCGCCGCTGGCGCTCGCGCAGTTCATCTGCAGCTTCGCCGGGTCCAACATGACGGTGATGATCAATGACATCAGCGAGGACCTGGACACCTCCGTGCAGGGCGTGCAGGTCGCGATCACCGCGTTCCTGCTGGTGATGGCGGCGCTGATGATCCCCGGGGGCATTCTCACCGAGCGCTTCGGCCGCAAACGGTGCCTCGTCGTCGGGCTCGCCGTCTACGGGGTCGGCGCCCTGCTCAGCGCGGTGGCGCCCGGCCTCGGCGTCCTCATCCTCGGCAACTCGGTCCTCGAAGGCGTCGGCACGGCCCTGCTCATCCCGCCGGTGTACATCCTGACCACCCTGCTCTTCACCGATCTGACCGACCGCGCCCGCGCGTTCGGGGCGATCATGGCGATGGGCGGTGTCGGGGCCGCCGCGGGGCCGCTGCTCGGCGGGCTCATCACCTCGGCGATCAGCTGGCGGGCCGCCTTCGTGTTCCAGGCCGTGGTGGTCGCCGTGATCATCTTCCTGACCCGGCGGATCGAGGACCCCCTTCCCGCCGACCCCGCCCGCGTCTTCGACACCGTCGGCGCGGTCCTGTCGGCCGCCAGTCTCGTGCTGGTCGTCCTCGGCATCCTCGCCGCGGACGACAACGTCTGGCTGACGGCCGGGCTGCTGCTCGCGGGGGGCCTGGTCCTCACGGGCTTCTTCGGCTGGGTGCGGGCCAGGGAGCGCGCGGGAGCCGAACCCCTGCTGCCGACCGAGCTGTTCCGCAACCGCGTCTCCAACCTCGGGCTGCTCACCCAGCACACGCAGTGGCTGGTGCTCATGGGCATCTCCTTCGTCGTCGCCACCTACCTCCAGGTGGTGCGGGGCTACGACGCGATCAGCACCGGAGTCATCTTCACCGCGTCCACGGTCGGGCTGCTGGCCAGCTCGCTCGGTGCCGAGCGCTTCGCCCGGCGGCGGCAGCAGCGCACGCTCATCATGGGCGGCTTCGCCGTGACGGTGTGCGGCATCGGGCTGCTGATCGCCCTGTCCCGGATCTCCACCAAGGCCTGGCCCTCCACGCCGGGGCTCCTCCTGATCGGCCTGGGGCTCGGCGTGATGCTGACGCCTTCGGTGAACGTGGTGCAGTCCAGCTTCCCCGAGCGGCTCCAGGGCGAGATCTCCGGGCTCTCGCGCAGCGTGTCCAACCTCGGTTCCTCGGTGGGCACCGCGGTCGCGGGCACCATCCTCGTGGCCGATCCGGCCGCGGGCCCGTACGCCGTCGCGCTGGTCGTGCTCGGCGTCATCGGGCTCGGCGGGCTCGCCGCGGCGGCGAGGCTGCCCCGGACGCCCGCCCCCACCCGGCACGGGTGAGGGCGCCCCTCAACTCGCCTCGTAGCGCACCCTGCTGGCGGCGAGCAGGTCCTGGAGCGAGGCTCGCCGCGCGCTGAACGGTATCCAGCACAGGCCGAGCGGGAACGTCACGCACAGGGCGGCCCGCACGAGGGAGCGCGGCAGTCCGAGCGGCCGGTCCGTACGTCGTCCGGTGACCCGCAGCCCCATGAACCGGCCGCCGACCGAGCATCCCGTCGCGGCCCAGGACCCGCCCAGGTACAGCACCGCGAAGGCCCAGCTCACGGGCCCGGTGAGCCAGACGGGGAACTCGGGGAACCGGAACGGCGGCCCATTGACGGCCAACAGCGCGCACCCGGCCCCCACCTGCACCGCGAACCCGGCCAGCGCCAGGAGCAGCGCGTCCACGACCGCCGCGACACCCCGCGTGACGATCCCGGCGCCCTCGTCGGCCACGCCACCCGGCGCGACACCCCCGGCGTCCTCCGCCGCCGCCCGCCGGTACCGGCCCCTCATCGGTCCGCCGCACCGGGCGGCCGCTCCTCCGCACGTGGCCGCCCTCGCGCCCCCTGTGCCGAGCGGTCCGTCCCGTTGACCCGTTCCTCGGGCCCCGCGCTCCGCGACCTGCCGAGGAGGCGGTCCGCGAGGCGGTTCGTGCCCCGGTCGCCCCGGTGGGCCAGGAGGCGGATCGCGGTGACGGACTCCTGCGTCATGCCGCCGCCCGTGTCCCGGACTATCTGCCCGAGGTCGATCTCGTCGAGTACGTCACGGGTGAGGCCGACCAGGTCGATGCGGGCGATCACCGCCTCGATGTCGACCCGGTCGGCGATCCGGTCCACGTCCACCCGGTCCGCGACGCGGTTCACGTCGATCCGGTCCGCGATCCGCTCCGCGTCGACGCGCGCCACCAGGGCGTCCAGATCCACTCGGTCGAGGACCGCGCCGATCACCGCACGGGTGAGCGCGTCCGCCGTGTCCTCGACGATGTCCAGCACACCCCGCACCCGACGGACCGCGAAATGCGCCAGGCCCCTCACGCTTTCGGTCACCATCCGCAGACCGCAGCAGCGGACGGGGCCGGCCCACCTCCCCCGCCGGGGGTGAGTACAGGGGCGGCGAGGCCCCTCACGCTCCCTTCGGCCGTGTCCGCGGCAGCCTCGTCGCGCCCGCCGCCGCGAGGAGACAGAAGCCGAGCACCCACCAGAAGGTGTCCGCGAAGGCCTGCGGGACGTCCCCTCCCCGGCTGGTCAGGCGGCTCTGGAGGACCACGGCGAGGACGGCCGTGCCGATCGAACCCCCCACCGTGTTCAGGAGGTTGAGCGCTCCGGAGGCACGCGGAAGCTGCGCGGGCTCGATGCGGCTGTACACGATGTTCATCACCGGCGCCCCGATCATCGCCATGCCGACCCCGCGCACCACGAGCGCCACCGCGATCACCGCGTCCGGGGGCGCGTGGCCGAGCTGGGTGAACGGGACCGTGCCCAGCAGGATCAGACCGACGCCGGTGACCACCAGGGTGCGCGGGGCGACCTTGTCGATCGTACGGTTGACCAGGAAGGAACCGGCCGCCGCGCCCAGGCCCTGCGGGGCCAGGAGCAGTCCCGCCTCGAAGGCCGAGAGACCCCGGCCCGTCTGGAAGTACAGCGGCAGCAGGAACATCGTGCCGAACACCGACGCGCCCAGGACGAGCAGCGCGAGGGCGGCGGCCCCGAACGGCGGCCGGGCGAAGAGGCGCGGATCGACCAGCGGCGTACCGCTCGTGCGCAGTCCGTGGACGGTGAAGCCCACGAGCATCGCCACGCCCGCCACGATCCCGGCCGTGGCGGCAGGCGTGCCGCCGTGGGAGACCTCGGTGAGCCCGTAGACCAGGACGGCGAGGCCGGGCGAGAGCAGGGCCGCGCCGCGCAGGTCGAACGCGGTGCGCCGGGGCGACGGCGGCACCTCGGGCACATGGCGGCGGGCCAGCAGCACCGCCGCCGCGCCGATCGGCACGTTGACCAGGAACAGCCACGGCCAGGGTGCCACGCCGAGGATGGAGCCGCCGGCCAGCGGGCCGAGCACCGGCGACAGGAGCGGCACGACCGCGACGACGCTGATCACCCGGCCGGTGCGGCCCGGCCCCGCGATACGGGCGAGCAGCGCCTGGCCGGTCGCGGGCAGCAGCCCGCCGCCGAGGCCCTGGATGACCCGGAACACGATCAGGCTCGGCGCCGACCAGGCCAGTGCGCACAGCACCGAGCCGAGCAGGAACACCCCGATCGCCGCGAGCCAGGTGCGCCGTCCGCCGAACCGCCCGGCCAGCCAGCCGGAGGCGGGCACGGCGCCCACGACGGCGAGGAGGTAGGCGGTGGAGACCCACTGGATCTCGGTGACCGAGGCGTCGAACTCCCCGGCCAGGGTGTCGATGCCGACGCTGACGATGGTGGCGTCGATCGTCGCCATGAAGGTGCCGAGCACGAGGATGAACGCGATCCGCAGCAGCCCGGCGTCTACTCGCTCGGGCGGCTCCTCCGTCCTCTCGCTCACCGGCCGCCCGTCCAGCGGCTTCTCGCTCACGGGCGCTCCAGGAGGTCGGACACGTCGGTGTCGAGGTGGCTTTCCAGGGTGCGGAGCAGGGCGAGCAGTTCGTCGGCGAGTCCGTCGGCGTCCACTCCGGCGCGGTGGCCGAGCACGCCCGTCCAGCCGTCGCCGTCCGGCATGACCGTCAGGGTCACCGGGTGGTGGGTGGACTCGCGGAAGCGGGTGCCGACGACCGTGAGCCCGGGGGCGGGTTCGCGGAGCCGGTCCGGGTCGACCGGGTAGTTCTCGAAGACCACCAGGCTGTCGAAGAGCCTGCGGCGCCCGGTCAGCCGTTCCAGGTCGGTGAGGGCGACGTGGTGGTGTTCGACGAGCCTTTGCTGGCGGGCCTGGAGACCGGCGAGCGTCTCGGCGAGCGTGCCGCTGAGCCGGGCCCGTACCGGAACCGTGTTGGCCAGCAGGCCGATGATCTCCTCGACGCCCGCGAGCTCCGGCGGACGGCAGGCGACCATGGCGCCGAAGCAGACGTCCGCGCGCCCTGAGCGCCGTGCGATGAGCAGCGCCCAGGCGCCCTGGACCAGGGTGTTCCTGGTCAGGCCGTGCCGGGCGGCGAGGCCGGAGAGTTCCTGGACGAGCGCCGCGTCGAACGTGATGAGCGCGGGCTCCTGCCAGGCCGCACCGGGATCGCCCGAACTGAGGTAGTCGCCCTCCGGAAGCCCCGCCAGCTCGGCGGCCCACGCGTCGAGGTCCGGTTCGTGCTCGGCCCGCCAGCGCAGATAGTCGCCGAACGGCACGGGCVCGGGVRGRRCGGGCTCCGCACCCCGTACCCGTGCGGTGTAGAGGGCGAACAGCTCGGTCAGGATGCGCGGGGCCGACCAGCCGTCGGAGAGGACGTGATGGGTGGTCAGGACCAGGTCGTGCAGCCGCGCTTCGCGCCGGATGACGCTCAGCCGGACGAGTGGGCCCGCGGCGAGGTCGAACGGCTCGGCCAGGTCGGCGGCGAGCACCTCGTCGGCGGGTCCGTCGAGGACCCGGAAGTCCGGCCGCGGCGACTCGGGGATCACCGCGAGGCCCGCCGGGAAGACGGCGCCCAGGTTCGGGTGCCGGGCAAGCAGGTCGGCGCCCGCGGCGTGCAGGGCGTCGGTGTCCAGGTCTCCGGCGAGGGTGAACGCCGACTGCACGGTGTACGGGTCGGGGCACTCGGTGCGCGAGTGCCGCAGCATCACCTCCTGGAGCGGGGTGAGCGGCTGCACCTCGGCGACCGGGCGGTCCCCGCCGAGCCCCTTGATCTCCGGTGCCGCCGCGATGTCCGCCGCGGCCGCCCGCAGGTGTCCGGCCAGGGCCTCGACCTCGGCCCGGGTGAACAGCGCGGCGGGCCAGGTGACGCGGATGCCGAGGGCGTCGTCGCGCACCAGGGCGTTGACCATCAGGCTGTGCGGCAGCGGCAGTCCTTCGGTGCCGCCGGAGCCCATCGGGTCGGCGTCCGGGGGCGCCTGCCACGCGATCTCACGGTCCGGGGCGCCGGGGAACTGCCCGAGGTAGTTCCAGGCGACCTCGGGGTGGACGGGGTCGAGCAGCCCGGCCGAGGCGAGGATGCCGTGTCCGAGGCCGTCGCCCTGGGCCCGCAGCCGCTCCCCSACCGCCTGGACGTCGTCGTCCGCGGCGATCCGTACGGGGTGCACGGCGGTGAACCAGCCGACCGTCTGGGAGAGGTCGACCCGGGCCGGCCGCCCATGGCTCTCCAGGGCGMCGAGCAGCTCCGGGGTGCCGCGCCAGGCGTGTACCGCACGGGCCAGCGCCGTGAGCAGCACGGCGTCCGGGGTGGTGCGGTAGGCGGCGGGCARTGTCGTGATCAGGGCGCGGGTCGTCTCGGTGCCGAGCCAGAACTCGTGGTGGGCGGCGGTGGCCACGGTGTCGCGGGCGGGGTCGAGCGGCTCGGTGAGCGCCGGGGTGGCGGTCATCCGCCGCCAGTGCGGCAGTTCGGCGCCGTGGTCGGCCTCGCGCAGGGAGCGCGCCCAGCCGACGAACGACTGGCCGTGCCGGGTCAGCTTGCCGCCGGAGTGCGCGTGCTCCGCGTCGTCGAGCAGGACGCGCCAGGAGACTCCGTCGACCACGAGGTGGTGGGCGACGAGGACGAGCCTGCCGGGACGGCCGGGCCCCGCGTCCACCCAGAGCGCGCGCAGCAGCGGACCGGTGCGCGGGTCCATCGAGGCGCGTATTCCGGCGACGTGGTCGTCAATGAGCGTGCGCGGGTCGTCCGTGGCCGGTACGCGGGTCAGGACGTCGGCGCCGGTCACGGTGCCGGCCGGCGGGACGCGCAGCACATCGCCGCAGAGGCGGGCCCGGAGCACGTCGTGGCGGGCGAGGAGCGCGTCGAGCACACCCGTCCAGGTCTCCTCGTCGCCGCCGGGCGGTACGCAGACCTCCACCCACTGGCAGAAGCCGTCGGCGGCGGTGCCCGCGCGGCGCAGCAGGTCGCGCATGACCGGGGTCAGCGGCGCGTCGCCGGTCGCGGGCGCGGCCTCGCCGTCCAGGGTGCGGGCGCGCGCGGCGATGCCCGCGACGGTCTCCCCCTCGAAGACGTCGCGCGCGGTCAGGCCGAGCCCTTGGCGCCGGGCGCGCGAGACCACCTGGAGCGAGACGATGCTGTCGCCGCCGATGGCGAAGAAGGCGTCGTCGGGGCCGATGCCGTCGGTGCCGAGGACATCGCGGAAGACGCCGAGCAGTACCGCCTCGGCCTCGGTTGCCGGTGCGCGCCGTGCGGTGGTGACGGTCTCCGGTGCGGGCAGGGCGCTCGGGTCGAGCTTGCCGCCGGGGGTCAGCGGCAGCCGGTCGATGGGCACGAGCACGGTCGGCACCATGTGGTCCGGCAGTTCCCGCGCCAGGTACGCGCGCACCTCGGCGGTGTCCAGGCCGGCGCCGTCGGCCGGGATGACGTAGCCGACGAGCCGCTCGTCCCTGATGATCACCGCACCGGCCCGGACGCCGGGGTGCCGGGTCAGGGTGGCCTCGATCTCGCCCAGCTCCACCCGGAAGCCGCGGATCTTGACCTGGTGGTCCACGCGGCCCAGGAAGACGAGCTGTCCGTCGGGCCGCCAGCGCACCAGGTCGCCGGTGCGGTACATCCGCTCCCCCGGCGCGGCGAACGGGTCGGCGACGAACGACGACGCGGTGAGCCCCGGACGGCCGAGGTAGCCGCGGGCCACGCTGGGGCCGCCGAGGTACAGCTCGCCCGTGACACCGGTGCCGACGGGCTCAAGGCCGCTGTCGAGCACATAGGCGCGGACGTTGGGGTCGGGGCGGCCGATGGGCAGCGGCCCCTGGTCCTCCGCGTCGTAGTGCCAGGTCACGGAGTTGATGGTGACCTCGGTGGGACCGTAGGCGTTGAAGAGCGCCTTGCGTCCCGCTCCCCAGCGGCGGGCCAGTTCGGGGTCGAGCCGCTCGGCGCCGACGACGAAGAACACCTCGGGGTCGACCGTGCGGTCGTCGGGCATGGCGGCGAGGAACGACGGCAGCAGGTTCACGCCGGTCACCCGGTGCTCGACGATGTAGTCCAGCAACTCGTCGCCGGGTACGCGCACTTCCTCCGGGGCGATCACGGAGGTGCCGCCGGACAGGAGCGGCACCATCGTCTGCCAGAACGCCACGTCGAAGCTGGTGGAGGCGAAGTGCAGATACCTGACGTGCTCGGTGACCCCGACGACCTCCTCCTGGAGCGCGATCAGGTCGGGCACGCCCCGGTGGGTCACGCCGACGCCCTTGGGGCGGCCGGTGGTGCCGGAGGTGTAGATGACGTACGCGAGCGCGTCCTCGGTCAGCCGGGCGCGGGCCCCGACCGGGTCGGTGTCCGGCATCGATGCCAGTGTGGCCGGGTCGTCGAGCCGCAGGACGGGCATGTCGCGGGCGGAGGGCACATCGGCGCCGGTCGTCACGGCGGCGGCGGGGACGATGTCGTCGAGCATGTACGCCAGGCGCTCGCGGGGGTAGCTCGCGTCCATCGGCACGTACACCGCGCCCGCCTTGGCGACGGCGAACAGGGCCACGGTCATCTCGATGTCGCGCCCGAGCAGGACCGCCACCGGGTCCTGCGGACGTACCCCGCGCTCGATCAGCGCGTGGGCGAGGCGGTTGGCCCGCCGGTCCAGTTCCGCGTAGGTGAGGCTGCGGTCGCGGCAGACCAGGGCCTCCGCGTCCGGCTTGCGGCGCACCCAGGCGGCGAACTCGTCAAGCCAGTGGCCGCGCTCGGTGGCCGGGACGGTCCCGGTGCCGGTGCGCAGCATCCGTTCGCGCTCCGCGGGGCCGAGCGTGGGCAGCCGCGGGGCGGGCCGCGCCGGGTCCTCGACGATCTCCCGCAGCAGGGTGAGCAGCCAGCGGCCGTAGTCCCGCACGGTGGACTCGGTGAAGGCGCGCGGCTGGTAGCCGAGGCCGATGGTGATCTCGTCGTCGGGGATGACGATGACGGTCAGCGCGTAGTGCGTGGCGTCGGTGATGTCCACCCCCGCCAGGTCGAGGCCGGGTGCGAGCGGGGTGCGCTTCCTGCTGGACAGCGGGAAGTTCTCCATCACCAGCATGGTGTCGAAGAGTTCGCCGACGCCCGTGGCCCGCTGGATGCCGGGCAGGCCGACGTGGTGGTGGTCGGCGAGTGCGACGCTGTCGGCGTGCACGGCCGCGAGCAGGTCGCGGACGGTGCCGTCCGGGGTGGGGCGGACCCGCACCGGGATGGTGGTGCCGAGCTGGCCGATCATCGACTCGACCCCGTCGACCTCGGCGGGCCGCCCGGAGACCGGGCAGCCGAACACGACGTCACGGCGTCCGGTGAGCCTGCCGAGCAGCAGGCCCCAGGCCGTCTGGAGCACCGTGGTCAGCGTGACGCCCTGCGCACGGGCGAACGAGCGCAGCCGGTCGCTGAACTCCTGGCCGAGCCCGACGCTCACGCGGCCGGGGCGCTCGACGGCGGTCCCGGTGCTCGCGGGCGCGAGGCGCGTGGCGTCCTCGACCCCGGCGAGCGCCTTACGCCAGGCGTCCAGTGACACCTGGTGGTCCCGCCCGGCGAGCCAGCGGAAGTACGCGGAGAGCGGCGGCGCGGTGGGCGCCGCGGGGCCGCCGCTCAGCTCGGCGTAGAGGGCGAGCAGCGTGCGGCCGACCAGCGGCATCGACCAGCCGTCGAGCAGCGCGTGGTGGTTGGTGATCACCAGCTTGTGCTCGGCGGGGCCGACGCGGGACAGCAGGAAGCGGATCAGCGGGGGCCGTGCCGGGTCGAAGGGGCGGGCCAGTTCGGCGCGGGCGGCTTCCTCGAACCGGTCGTCCCTGCGGAAGTCCAGGGCGACGTCGGCGGGGACCACCTGCACCACGTCGTCCCCGGCGGTGGCGAGGTACACGCGCAGGGCGGGGTGGCGGCGCAGGAGTTCGCGGGCGGCCTCGGCCATCCGCTCCGGGACCAGTTCGCCGACGAGGGTCGTCACGGCCTGGACGACGTAGACGTCGGTGCCGGGGTCGTCGCGGACCATGGTGTGGAAGGAGAGGCCGACCTGGAGCGGTGTGGCGGGCAGGACGTCGGCGATGCGGCCGACGGCCCCGGTGTTTTCGAGTGCGTCGATGGCGGCCTGGTCGAGGCCGACGAGCGGCAGGTCGGAGGGGGTGAGCCCGCCGGAGGTGTGCCGCGCGTGCGCGGCCAGCGCGTCGAGCGCCGCCGTCCAGGCGCGCTGGAGCGCCCGGACCGCGTCGGTGCCGAGGATTCCGGTCGCGGCCGTCCACTCGACGGCGAGCCGGGGCGCGCCCTCCTCGTGGACGAAGCAGTTGAGGGCGAGGACCTGCTCCAGGGCCTTGGCCTCGGGCTCGGTCACCGCGAAGGCGTCGCGCTCCGGCAGGCGCCATCCGGCGGCGGAGAGCGGGGCGAAGCGGCCGAGGTAGTTCAGGAGCACGTCCGGTGCCGGTACGTCCTTGAACGCGTCGTCGGCCGACGGATCGAGGCAGCGCAGGACTCCGTAGCCGATGCCGCCGTCGGGGACCGCGCGCCTGGCCTCCTTGGCGGCGCGCAGCACCCGGCCGACGTCTCCGGTGGCGGGGACGCGCACCGGGTACTCGCTGGTGAACCAGCCGACGGTGCGGGCCAGGTCGAGGTGTTCGCGGCCGTGGCCCTCCATGGTGACGGTGAGCGCGTCGCCTTCCGCGCCGTACGCGCGCAGGGCGAGTACGAGGGCGGCGAGGAGCACCTCGTCGACACCGGCGCGGTAGGCGGCGGGCAGCGTCGTCAGGAGCGCCTCGGTGACCTCGGGCGAGGCGACGGTGACCGAGCGGTGGGCCGTGGCGACCGTGTCGCGTGCGGGGTCGAGCCGCCGCTCGCCGATGCGGGTGGCGGAGGCGAGCGCGCGGCGCCAGTGGCCGAGTTCGCCCCGCCGGGCGCCGGAGCGGCCCTGTTCGTCGAGGAGCGTGGCGTGCCGCCGCCAGGACGCGCCCGCCGGGCCGAGGGTGCCGCCCGTGCAGGCGGTGTGCAGATCGGGCAGGAGGACGCGCCAGGAGACGCCGTCCATGGCGAGGTGGTGCACGACGATCACGAGCCGGTCGGGCTCGCCGTGCCCGGTGCGGACCAGGGCCACCCGCAGCAGGTCGCCGGTGCCCGGGTCGAGTTCACCGGCGAGGCCCCGGGCGAGCGCGGTGATGTCCGTGTCGCCGGTCTCGCGCACGTCGGCCCGTACGGTCCCGCGCGGCAGCACCTCAAGGCCTTCGGCGACGCGGAGCCGCAGGGCGTCGTGGTGGTCGAGCACGGTCTGGACGCCGGAGAGCAGTGCGGGCGCGGCGAGTCCGTCGACGCGCAGGGCGGTCCACTGGGCGTAGGAGGCAACGGTGTCGAGGTCCGGGTGCGGGTCGAGCAGGCCGCGCACGATGGGCGGCGCGGGCACCGGTCCCGTCGCGTCGTCGCTCTGGCGCGGGGCGTCCCGCACCGGCTTGGCGGCGGCCGCGAGGGCGGCGAAGCTGCGGCGGGCGAGGAGGTCGCGCGGGCGAAGTTCGAGGCCCTTGGCCCGCAGCCGGCTGCTGATGGTGATGGCGGTGATGCTGTCGCCGCCGAGGGCGAAGAAGTCGTCGTCCACGCCGACCCGGCCGGTCTCGAAGACCTCGGCGAGGACCGCGCAGAGCAGCCGTTCGTTCTCGGTGCTCGCCTCCCGGCCGCCGCCGGTCGCGGCGGGCGCGGGCAGGGCGGCGCGGTCGAGCTTGCCGTTGGTGGTGACGGGAAGTTCGCCGAGGACCACCACGGCCGCGGGGACCAGGTGGTCGGGCAGCCGTCCGGCGAGGTGGGCGCGGACCGCGTCCCCGGTGGCCGAGGCGGACACGACGTAGCCGACGAGCCGGTTGCCGCGCACGGCCGCCGCGGCGGAGGTGACGCCGGGCACCGCCCCGAGCGCGGCCTCGACCTCGCCGGTCTCCACGCGGTGGCCGCGGATCTTGACCTGGCCGTCGCCGCGGCCCAGGTAGGCGAGGCCGCGCCCCGGCACCCAGCGGCCGATGTCGCCGGTGCGGTACATACGGGCTCCGGGCGCCCCGAACGGGTCGGCGACGAAGCGCTCGGCGCTCGCCCCCGGCCTGCCGAGGTAGCCGCGGGCCAGGTGCGGGCCCGCGAGGTACAGCTCACCCGCCGTGCCGTGCGGTACGGGTTGCAGGGCACTGTCGAGGAGCAGGACGCGGCTGCCCGCCAGGGGGTGGCCGATGGTCGGCTCCTCGCCCTCCACGCGCGCGACGGTGCTGGTCACGGTGGCCTCGGTGGGGCCGTACATGTTGCGTGCGGTGAGGCCCGCGTCGGTGATCCGCCGCCAGAGGGCGGGCGGGGTGGCCTCGCCGCCGAGGACGAGGAGCTGGGGCTGCCGGTCCAGGAGGCCGTTGTCGAGGAGGGGCGCGGCCATCGACGGGGTGGTGTCGACGATGTCGATGCCGTCGCGTACGTACGCGGCGAGCAGGTCGTCGGCGTCGCGGGTGGTCCCGGCGTCGTACACGTGCAGTTCGTGTCCGCAGAGCAGCCAGACCAGGTGCTCGAAGGCGGAGTCGAAGGCGAACGAGTAGGTGTGCGAGGCGCGCAGGCGTCGGCCCGCGGTCCGCTCGGCCTCGGCGACGACCGTGGCGCGCTGGTGGTGCAGGAGCGCGGCGAGGCCGCCGACCCGGCCGAGTACGCCCTTGGGGCGGCCGGTCGAGCCGGAGGTGTGGATCACGTAGGCGAGGTGTTCGGGGTGCCGGGGCGCGGCGAGTTCGGCGGCGGCGAGGGGGGCGCCGGACAGCGCGGCGGCCTCGTCGAGCAGGGTGGCCCAGGGAAGTCCGTCGATCGCGCCGCCGTCGGTCAGGACCACCGCGGGGCGGGTGTCCGCGATCAGCTCGCGCAGCCGCTCGGCCGGGTGGGCCGCGTCCAGCGGCAGGAACGCGGCGCCCGCGTCCATGACGGCGAGGAGGGCGACGACGGCGTCGGCCGAGCGCGGCAGCGCGAGGGCCACCACGTCGTCGGGCCCGATCCCGCGCGCTGCGGGCGCGCGGGCCCCCCCCCCCCCCCCCCCCCCCCCCCCCCCCCCCCCCCCCCCCCCCCCCCCCCCCCCCCCCCCCCCCCCCCCCCCCCCCCCCCCCCCCCCCCACCGCTGCTCGCCGAAGACGAGGGCGGTGTGCCCGGGGCTCGCGGCGGCCATCGCGTCGAGGGCG
>NZ_JASKYR010001379.1:0-1174 GCF_041028215.1 Streptomyces flavofungini | reverse complement strand
CGCCCGAGCCGCCCTCGCCGATGACGAGCGTGGTCAGCGGGGTGCCCGCCGACGCCACGGCCGCGAACAGGTCGGCGATCGCCGGTCCAGCGCCCGCCTGCTCGGCCGCCGCGTCATGGGCGGCGCCAGGAGTGTCGACCAGCGTGAGGACCGGGATGCCGAGCCGGTCCGCGAGCCGGATGAGCCGGGCAGCGGTGCGGTAGCCCGCGGGCCGCGTCGCGGTGCCCCGCTGGGCCGCGAACGCCACCACGTGGCCATCGCGCAGGCCGAAACCGCAGCTCACCCCCGGATCGCGGCCACCGCAGCGGTCACCGGACACCTCCACGCGCGAGGAGAAGTACGCGTCGAGGTAGGCATCCGCGCGCGGCCTGCCCGGTGCCGTCCTGCCCAGGGCGTCGGGAGGAGGCACCGGGCCGGTGGCGCGGGGGGACGTCAGGAGCCTCAGGCGCAGCGCGAGCGCGCCCGGCAGTTCCCCCTCCGCGACGACGGCGTCGAGGTGACCCGCCGCGAACTGCGCCTCCGCCGTGTAGGCGGCCGGGTCCGCGTCGGGCGGCCGTACCCGCGATCCGGCGAAGGCCACCTGGGACCCGGGCAGCGCGAGCGTCATGTCGGCCCCGGCGCCGAGCGTCGCCCACCCACCGCCCGTCGTCGGGTCGCGCAGCACGGCCAGTTGGGGCAGCCCCGCCGCCCGGGTCAGCGCGCTCTGCCGGGCCACCCGCTGGAGCTGGGACAGCGCGCGCAGCCCCTCCTGCATCCGGCTGCCGCCCGTGGCGACGAAGGTGACCACCGGCAGCCGGTGGGTCCGGGCATGGCGATGGGCCGCCTCGATCAGATCGCCGGTGCGCCGCCCGATCGACCCGCCGAGGAAGCCGAACTCGAAGGCGAGCGCGACCACGGGGACGCCGCCGATGTCGGCGGCGGCGCACACCACGGACTCCCGCGCACCGGTCCGCTCGGCCGCGCTCCGCCGCGCGGCGCCGTACCCCCGCCAGTCCAGCGGACCGTCGGCCGCCTCGCCCTCGCCCTCGCCCTCGTCCGCGCCTGTGCCGTCCTCCCGCCGGGGGGCGGGCAGTTCCGTCCAGGCCGAGGCGACGGCGGTGAGGACCGCACGCGCACTCATGCGCTCCGGGCGGCCTCCCGAGCCCGGCGACACATCCGCCGCACCCTCCCGGCC
>NZ_JASKYR010001378.1:0-686 GCF_041028215.1 Streptomyces flavofungini | reverse complement strand
CCGCTGACGGTCCGCTGGTGCGCCCACGCCGTCAGCATGACGGGGTCCTTCTGGTCCTTCACGGGACTCATCAGGGAGTACGGCGTGGCCTTCACCTTCGCGCGCAGCTTCTTCAGGTCGGCCGCGTCCGCCTTGTCGTTGTACGTGACCCAGACGGCCCCGTGTTCGAGCGAGTGCACGGCGTTGACCTCGGGAAGCTCGTGGTCGTAGACGTCGCCGTTGCAGTTCATCCAGACCTGGTTGTGGTCGCCGCCGACCGGCGGGGTCATGGGGTAGTCGACCTTCTCGGCGACGTGCGTACGCCCGAGCTTGCCCCACTCCTTCTCGCCGTCCGCGTTCACCTTGTACTTGGGCCAGTCCTTGGACGAGCCCTTGGCGTCCGAGGAGCCGTCGGAGGCCTTGGAGAAGAGGTAGAAGCCACCCGCGCCCAGCGCGGCGACGACGACCGCGGTGACCGTGATGGTCAGGACGCGTCCCCGCCGTTCCCGTGCGCGCTCGGCTTGGCGCATCTCCTCTATCCGGGCCTTGCGGGAAGCGTTGCGCGACTTGTCGGCGGAACCCATGGTGTGTGTCCTTCGGGAAAGGCTCGGGAGCGGTCAGACGGGTCCGCTGATCGTAGAGCGGCCGGGAGACGGACAACAGGCCCTCAGGCCAACACCGACCACGCCCGCCACACGTATCCCTCC
>NZ_JASKYR010001377.1:0-785 GCF_041028215.1 Streptomyces flavofungini | reverse complement strand
CCGTACGAGGAGGAGGGGGCGCCGTACGGGGAGGGGTCCCCGTACGGCGCCCCCTCCTCCTCGTACGGTGACGCCTCCGCGTCCGCCTTCGGCGCGGGTGCGGTGACCGGGGGGGCGTCACAGCCGCCGGGCGGTCCGCGGGCGGCCGGGCGCGGCGGCGACTCGCCCGACGGGCAGCGGCGCAAGCGGAAGCTGACGATGTTCCTCGCGGGCGTGGTCGGTGCCCTCGTCGTGATCGCGGCGGCGGTCTTCCTGACCGGCGTCGGCGGCGGCGACAAGAAGGAAGACAAGGCCGAGCCGTCCAGGACCCCCGTCTCCAGCAAGGCGAAGCTGCCCGCGGGCGTCGAGTGCAGCGGCGCGGACTGCGCGGGCAAGGACCCCGAGAACATGGGTTGCGGCGGCGAGCTGGCGACGACCACCTCGCGGGCCACGGTCGGCAAGGCGCTGGTCGAGGTGCGGTACAGCAAGACCTGCGGGGCGGCGTGGGCGCGGATCACCCAGGCCACGCCGGGCGACAAGGTCACGATCACCGGTTCGGGCAAGGGCGCCGAAGCCAAGCAGAACGGCACGGTCAACGCGGACTTCGATGCGTATACGCCGATGGTCGCGGTCAAGGAGGGCACCTCCGCCGAGGCCTGCGCGACGCTGGCCTCGGGCCAGACGGGCTGCACGAAGTAGCCGCCGTACGGAGCCGCCGCGCATTCGGCGAAAAATATCTGGCACGGGGAGTGCATGAGCCGTTCATCGCGGGGCAGGCGGACGGTACCCCCACGGGAGTGGTTCAC
>NZ_JASKYR010001376.1:0-933 GCF_041028215.1 Streptomyces flavofungini | reverse complement strand
GGGATTGCATCACTCCGTTGTCCGACTTGGACACATACCGGTGACCGGGCCGCCGGGCGGACCGGGCGCGTAACGGTGAACTCCCCCCGCGCGGGCACTAGATTGAGCCCGGATCGACGGACGGACCGGCAGGTCAGGGGGCAAGGGCCATGGACACCGAGGGCACGCACGGGCCACGCGACGGACAGCGGGCCGCACCGGTGCCGCGCCCGGCGTCACCCGCGGCGGCCCCCGCCACCCCGCCGCTGCCCAGGCAGCCGCCCGGGGCCGAGCGCTCCGCCGCCGTGGCGGAGTGGCTCGCCGAGCCGCGCCCGAAGGCCTCGCCGGGTGTCTGGCGCAAGGGCTACGTGCCGCCCGAGCCGGGACGGGACACCGAGGGCGGCGAGCGGCGGCGCGTCGTCGGCCTGGTGATCTCCACCCTGCTCGGCCTGCTGTTCTGGTCGCTGTGGCGGCAGGGCGCCGTCCCCTACCAGTGGGTGCCCCTGAAGCTGTTCACGCCGGCGGACTGGTACTGGACGGGCAGCATGGTGGCCAAGCAGTGGCAGGGCGACGAGGCCAAGATGGTCTACCACGGAGTGGTCTTCGGCGCCCTCGTCTACACCGTCGGACGGCTCGGCGCCTGGCCCGAAGCGATCCGCCACTTCGTGATGGAGCGCCCCCAGCCCTCCCGCGCCGTGCTCGCCTCCTTCGCGGCCTCCGCCGCCCTGGTCTACGTCTGGCCGAGCTTCCTCGGCCTGGACTGGCGCCCGCTGCCCGTGGCCGATCCGGTCTTCTCCCTGGTCGCGCTGGTCGCAGGTCTCGACGTGTTCACCTCGCCGGTGGTCACCGACGTCCTGTACACGCTCATCACGCTCGCCGTGCTCGCGCCCTTCGCCCACATCGGCGGCTGGTGGCAGGCCGTGCGCGACCTCAGGGCCACGACCGGCCGCCGCC
>NZ_JASKYR010001375.1:0-1085 GCF_041028215.1 Streptomyces flavofungini | reverse complement strand
CGTCGAGCTTGTCCTCGTCGAGTCCCGGCGCGTCGAAGGGGTTGCGGCGGCGCCGGTGCGGCAGCGCGAGCAGCGCGGCCTGCCGTACGTCCTCGCTCCGCACGTCCGTACGCCCCGCCCAGGCGGCGAGCGCGGTCGCCGTGCGGGCCATGACGATGTCCGCGCGCATGCCGTCGACCTCGAACGCCGCGCAGGTCGCAGCGATCTGCCGCAGCGCGCCGTCGCCCAGGGTCACCTGGGGCAGCAGCGCCCGCGCCGCGACGACACGGTCGCGCAGCGCGGCCTCGTCGTCGGCCCAGCGGCCCGCGAAGGCCTCGGCGTCGTCGTCGTAGGCGAGGCGCCGCCGGACGACCTCCACGCGCTGGTCGGTCTCGCGGGACGCCGCCACCTCGACGGTGAGCCCGAACCGGTCGAGGAGCTGCGGGCGCAGCTCGCCCTCCTCCGGGTTCATGGTGCCGACCAACAGGAACCGCGCGGCGTGCCGCACGGAGACGCCTTCGCGCTCCACATAGGAGGCACCCATGGCGGCGGCGTCGAGCAGGAGGTCGACCAGATGGTCGTGGAGCAGATTGACCTCGTCGACGTAGAGGATGCCCCGGTGCGCGTCGGCCAGGAGCCCCGGCTCGAAGGCCTTCACGCCCTCCGCGAGGGCCCGCTCGATGTCGAGGGCGCCGACGAGCCGGTCCTCGGAGGCGCCGACCGGCAGCTCGACCATGCGCGCGGGCCGCGCGGTGGCACCGCCCGCCTCGTGCGGCCCGTCGGGGCAGTTCGGGTCGGGGGCGGCCGGGTCGCACGAGAACCGGCACCCGGCGACGACCGGCACCTCGGGCAGCAGCGCCGAGAGGGCACGTACGGCGGTGGACTTGGCGGTGCCCTTCTCACCCCGCACGAGCACGCCGCCGACGGCGGGCGACACGGCGT
Source organism: Streptomyces flavofungini (assembly GCF_041028215.1). Taxonomy (GTDB): domain Bacteria; phylum Actinomycetota; class Actinomycetes; order Streptomycetales; family Streptomycetaceae; genus Streptomyces; species Streptomyces flavofungini_B. The sequence continues at coordinate 164 of NZ_JASKYR010001375.1, read as the reverse complement.
TCAGGAGCAGCGCGAGCCGCAGGTCGTCCTGCCCGACGAGGGCGGTGAAGGGATACGGGGTACTCACGGGGCCTCCTTGGCGGCGTGGGGCGTGGCGGGACTCGGGGGAGCGCCCGGGGAGAGGGCCTGCGCCGTCACGACGGTGCTCCCGGCGGGATGAACGG
>NZ_JASKYR010001374.1:0-476 GCF_041028215.1 Streptomyces flavofungini | reverse complement strand
GGCCGCACCCCCCGCCTCCCCCCGAAAGGAGGCGAGGTTGTGGCGGGCGATCAGGGTGTGGGGGTGGTCCGGGCCCTGCACTCGCATCCGGTGGGCCAGCAGATGCTCCAACGCGGCGGCGGCACCGGCCGCATCCCCCGCCCTACCCCGCCAGTGGGCGAGGTTGCTGCGGGCCGCCAGCGTGTCAGGGTGGTCCGGGCCCAGGCGGTGGCCGGTGGTCTCGGCCAAGCGATGGAAGTGGGCGGTGGCGGCGGCGGCCTGGCCGGCTTCACCGAGGCTCTTGCCGGTGAGGAAGAGTACATCGTGGGAGTCAGGTCGGTACAGGGCGTCTTCTGCGGTACGGATGAGGGCGTCGGTGTTGGCGCGCAGGGCCTGGGCGAGGGCAGTGTCGCGTTCAATGGCGGGCCAGGCGGTGGTAAGGGTGTCGGCGGCGGTGCGAGCGAGCCGGTCGTGCTGGTCGGGGGTGAGGGTGTCAC
>NZ_JASKYR010001373.1:0-675 GCF_041028215.1 Streptomyces flavofungini | reverse complement strand
GTACGGTGCCCGGTCGCGGCGGCGGGCCCTCTCACGCCGCCCTGGCCGGGGCGGTGGAGGCGGCGGGGACGGCCGGGGCCTCCGTGTGCTCGGCGGTCACCGCCGGGAGCACGGCGCCGCCCAGGGCGAGGGAGAAGTCGTCGACGACCTGCGCGAGTGCTTCGGCCGTGCCCGGCGCGACGGTCAGGGAGCCGTCCTCGCCCACCGTGATGTCCTTGTCGAGCGTGAACCAGCCCTGGACGATGTGCGACGCGCCCATGGAGCTGAGCACCGGGCGCAGGGCGTAGTCGATGGCCAGGACGTGCGCCGTGGACCCGCCGGTGGCCAGGGGCAGCACCGTCTTGCCGTGCAGGCCGTACTGCGGGAGCAGGTCGAGCAGGGACTTGAGCACGCCCGAGTAGGCGGCCTTGTAGACGGGAGTGCCGATCACGACGCCGTCGGCGCGGTCGAACAGGGCGATCGCCTCGACGATCGCCGGATGCGTGAAGTCGGCCCCGAGCAGCGCCTCCGCGGGGATGGTGCGCACGTCCAGGGGGATCACCTCATGGCCCTGGGCGGTGAGCCGCGCGTCCAGGTGGCGCAGGAGCCGGGCGGTGCGGGAGGTGGCGGAGGGGCTTCCGGAGACGGACAGGACGGTGGCCATGGGGGACCCTTCTGGAGCGTATGGGTGACGTC
>NZ_JASKYR010001372.1:0-858 GCF_041028215.1 Streptomyces flavofungini | reverse complement strand
GTCCTTGGCGGTGTCGGGGACCCCGGGGCCCCGGTCCACCACGCGGACCTCCACGCGCTCGCCCAGCGCGCTCGCGGAGACCTTGACGGGCTGGCCATCGGGGGCGTACTTCACGGCGTTCTCGACGACGTTGGCCACCGCGCGCTCCAGCAGGCCCTTGTCCACGGCGACCATCGGCAGGGTCTCGGGCACGTCGAGCTCGGCGCTGCCGTCGGGGACGCCGCCGAGCGCCATGGGGACGACCTCGTCCAGGTCGATCTCCCTGATCAGCGGGGTCACGGTGCCGGTCTGGAGGCGCGACATGTCGAGCAGGTTGCCCACCAGGTGCTCCAGGCGGTCGGCGCCGTCCTCGATGCCCGCGAGCAGCTCGGCCTCGTCCTCCTGCGACCACTCGACGTCGTCGGAGCGCAGCGAGGACACCGCCGCCTTGATGCCCGCGAGAGGCGTACGGAGATCGTGGCTGACGGCGGCGAGCAGCGCGGTGCGGATGCGGTTGCCCTCGGCGAGGGCGCGGGCCCTGTCGGCCTCGGACTGGAGGCGCTGGCGGTCCAGGACGACGGCCGCCTGGGCGGCGAACGCGGCGAGGACGCGGCGGTCGGCGGCGGGCAGGACCCGGCCGGTCAGGGCGAGCGCCATGTGGTCGCCCACGGGCACGTCCACGTCGGCGTCCTCGGGGCGGGCCGGGGTGCGGCCGTCGCCGACGCTGCCCGCGCAGGTCCAGGGGTCGGTGTCGCCCGCCCGTTCAAGGAGCGCCACGGAGTCCATGGCGAAGGTCTCGCGGACCCGCTCCAGGAGGGCGTCCAGGCTGGTCTCGCCGCGCAGGACGCTGCCCGCGAGGAAGGACAGTATCTCCGACTC
>NZ_JASKYR010001371.1:0-915 GCF_041028215.1 Streptomyces flavofungini | reverse complement strand
GGAGGGGGACGGTGCGGGCGTTCCGGCCCGTGAGGAGGGGCGTCCAGTCGACGCGTACGCCGCCCGCCTCGGCCTGGGCGAGCAGCAGGGGCAGGACCATCGAGCCGTCGTCCGTGCCGCCCCCGCGCCCGCCGTCCGGAACCGGCCGCGTGACCAGGTACTCGTCCGGGTCACCGCCCGCAGCCCGGGTGGCGTCGAGCACCGCTCCGGCGAGAGCGGGGCGGGGACTGAGCTCGATGAAGGCGCGGGTGCCCGAGGTGACTTCGGCACGGAGGCGGTCGTGGAGGGCGTTGGCGGGGCGCGCGGTCGCGGCCGTCGCGGCTACCGGCGCCGTCGCGGCCGTCGCATACTCCCTTGCCGCCGCCTCCATGGTCCTGCGCCCCGCGACCACGTCGGCGGCCAGCTCCGCGCCGGGTTCGGCGAGCACGGTGTCCGGGCGGACGCCGTGGGCCCGCCAGAGGGCGGCGACGGCGATGGGCACGGCGAACGCGGCGAGCCTGACGGCCTCCGGGTCGGGCTCGGCCGGTGTGCCGCGCAGCGCGTCGAGGAGGTCCCAGCCGCTCTCGCTCATCAGGGCGTCCGAGCACGCTTCGAGGGCGCGGGCGAAGACGGGTTCCGTACCGAGGAGCCGCCCGGCCAGGTGCAGGGCCTTGGGCGTCTGCCGGTGAGGGACGAGGAAGGCGACGCCGCCCGTACGCGCGCGGGACGGCGGTACGACCCCGGCGGCGGCCTCCCCGCTGATCACCGCGTCGAGGCCGCTGAGCAGGTCGGCCSGGACCSGGCCGACGACGACCGCGCGGTGCGGGAGGCGGGCGCGGGTCGTGGCGAGGGAGTGGGCGAGGTCGGGGGCGGAGAGCTCCGGCCGCTCGGCGACCCAGCTCCGCAGCCGCACGGCCTGCGCGGCCAGACCGGAGG
>NZ_JASKYR010001370.1:0-918 GCF_041028215.1 Streptomyces flavofungini | reverse complement strand
GGCGGTGGCGGGCCGTGGCCCCGCCACCGCCACCCCCGACGACCGCCCGGCCGACGGCCTGGAGCGGATCATCACCGACTACACCTCCGGCTTCGACGAGGACAGCGGCTACCGCCGCCCCACCCGCGAGGACCGGCGCACCCTGGCCGAGAGCGTCGCGCTGCTCCTGGACGGCAAGCGCTCCGAGGCCGAGCGGCGCCTCGCCGACATGGACTTCGCCGTCCGCACCGTCAGGGACCCGGTCGGCGGGCGGCGGTACGCGGAGGTCGCCGACCGCTCGGAGGGCGGCGCCGCACCGCGCGGCTGGGGCCGGGTCTACATCGACCTCGACTCCCCCGTGCGCTGGTCGGTCCAGGTGCCGCACCCCGTGGCCGACCGCAACACCGAACGGCTCGGCGCCCAGCTCCTGAGCCGCGCGCCGGGCGGCATCCTCGTCGTCGCGGGTGCACATCGCGAAGCGGGGCGCGGTGACACGGCGGATGTCGCGCACCGCAGGGACAGCGTCTTCCATGCCATTTGTGCCGAGCTGGTGCGGCGCGGGCTGCCCGGCGTGCAGCTCCACGGCATGGCCGACGACTCGGCGCCGAAGCACGACATCGTCGCCTCCACCGGCCGGGGCAGGGACGCCGTGACCGAGGGCCGCGACCTCGCGGACGCGCTCCGGGAACGGGGCTACGACGTGTGCCGCGCCTGGGCCAGGAAGTGCCCCCTGGAGGGCCGCACCAACCTCCAGGGACGGGCCGCCGCCTTCCACGACGTGCCCTGGCTGCACCTTGAGTTCGGCCCCGACCTGCGTCTGCACCCCGCCCACGCCCGCAAGGCCGTGGACGCCCTGGCCGACCTCACCCGCACCTGGCGCCGCCAGGGCTAGGGCCCAAGTCCCTGGCGAGCCGCCGACCCCGCCCGCACGTAGAGGAA
>NZ_JASKYR010000137.1:0-13068 GCF_041028215.1 Streptomyces flavofungini | reverse complement strand
CCGCCTCCATCCGCGTGTGCGCGCCGCCATGCGGAAGCTCGGCGCGCACACGCGGATGGAGGCGGTGGTGGCGGCCCGGCGGGCGGGGTTGCTGCCGTAGACCGCGCGGTGGGGCCGGAGGTCCCCGGGGACCACGCGCCGCGCACCGGCGGCCCGGATCGCCCCGTACATCCACCGTTGACCCCCGTTGACGTCCGTTGCCCTCCGATATCCTCCGTAGGGACGCACGACGACGATCATCCGTCCCGGAGGCGATACACATGGCGGAGCGTCGAGCCCGTCCCACCCCGAGCGCGCGCAGGCGCACCTGGCTGCGGACGCCGCGCCCCGAGGCCGCGGTCACCCCACCGCCCGAGGACGGGCAGACGCCGGGAGCGGCGCGGCCCGCGGCGSCGCGGCCCGCGGCGGCGCAGGGCGAGGCGGCCAGCATCGTGGAGGCGGCCCTGTACCGCGACGGCGTCCGCGTGGCGACCCCGTCCTCCCTCGCCGACACCTTCGGCGAGCTGCGCGAACAGCGGGACGGCATGGCGTGGATCGGCCTGGCCCGCCCGACGGAGGCGGAGCTGCTCTCCCTGGCGGCGGAGTTCGACCTGCACGAGCTCGCGGTCGAGGACGCGATGGAGGCCCACCAGCGTCCGAAGCTGGAGCGGTACGGCGAGACGCTCTTCGTGGTGCTGCGCGCCGCGCGGTACCTCGACGCCCCGGAGGAGGTCGACTTCGGCGAGCTGCACGTGTTCGTGGGCCCCGACTTCGTCATCACGGTCCGGCACGGCGCCGCCCCCGACCTCACGGCGGTCCGCGGCCGCATGGAGAACGACCCGGAGCTCCTCGCCCTCGGCCCCGAGGCCGTGCTCTACGCGATCCTCGACGCCGTGGTGGACGGCTACGCCCCGGTCGTCGCGGGCGTCCAGAACGACATCGACGAGATCGAGACCGAGGTCTTCAGGGGCGACCCCGCGGTCTCCCGGCGCATCTACGAGCTCTCCCGCGAGATGGTCGAGTTCCAGCGCGCCACCCGCCCGCTGGTCGGCATGCTGCACGCCCTCATGGCGGGCTTCGCGAAGTACGGCACCGACGAGGAGCTCCAGCGCTATCTGCGGGACGTCGCCGACCACGTCACGCACACCAGCGAACGCGTCGACGGCTTCCGCCAGGCCCTCGCCGACATCCTCACCGTCAACGCGACGCTCGTGACCCAGCAGCAGAACGCCGAGATGCGGGCCCTCGCGGAGGCGGGCTTCGAACAGAACGAAGAGATCAAGAAGATCTCGTCCTGGGCGGCCATCCTCTTCGCCCCCACCCTGGTCGGCACGATCTACGGCATGAACTTCGACGAGATGCCGGAGCTGCACTGGGCCTTCGGCTATCCGTTCGCGATCGGTCTGATGGCCGTGGTGTGCGTGAGCCTGTACTTCATCTTCAAGCGGCGTGACTGGCTGTAGCCGGGGCCCGGGTTCGAACAGCGGGCGCCCGCCGCCCCCGTGGCGGCGGGCGCGGATGCGAACAGGGAAACCCGCTCGCGCTGCTCCGTTAGCATGATCTGGCTCACGAGGATCACCCGTTCTGACATCTCACGCATCGGCCAAACAGTTGATATCTATGGCATCGCGAATAATCTCGCGGGAAAACTACAGACACATGGTCACGGCCTGGCGCCAACCGCGGGCGCTGCTGTGGACCGCGGTCGTCGTGGTGGGGCTCGGTTTCCTCGTCGCGCTGGAGATCGCCGCGCGCCACTACGGACTGCCGGGGCCGATCACCAACCAGGCGAAAGAGGTGCTGTTCGCGCCCAAGTCGGGGCCGCTGCTCTACGCCAGCATGGCGTTGATGATGGTGGTGCTGACCTGGCGGGAGCGGTTCATCGCCGCCGGGGTCGCGGTCGGCATCGACCTCGTCTTCTTCCTGGTGCGCTGGGTGGTCGACGCCAAGATGATGTTCGGCAACGGCGCGCTGTGGGTGATCCTCGGCGTCGCGGTCATCGCGCTCACCCGCCGCACCGGCTCGGAACGGGTCCTGCTCCTGAAGGGTGTCGGCCTCGGGCTGCTCCTCGTGGCCGGCCGGAAGACCGGTGACACCTGGCTGCTGATCACCTCGAAGACCCGCCCCGAGGTGCTCGACCAGTACGTGGGGACCGCCGACCACGCGCTCGGCAATCCGTCGTGGCTGGTGGGCCGCCTGGTCGAGGCGTCGGGTCCGGTCGGCGAGCACGTCCTCGACTACGTGTACATCCAGCTCGCCGTGGCCGCGGTCATCGTCGCGCTGTACCAGCTCAGGAACGTGGCCACCGAGCGGCGCTTCCCGGGCCACCACCTGGTGCGCACCTTCCTGGTCATCGGCCTGCTCGGCCCGGCCTTCTACATGATCTACCCGGTGGTCGGCCCGATCTTCGCGTACGGCGCCGACGGCGGACAGTTCGCGACGGCCAACCTGTGGCCGGACATCATGCCGCCGCTGAAAACCCCGCAGCACATGGGCTTCAACGAGATCACCCCGCGGAACTGCATGCCGAGCCTGCACACCGCGTGGGCCACCACGATCTTCATCCACTCCCGCAGGGGCCCGCGAGCGCTGCGGTTCGCGGGCACGTTCTGGCTGATCGCCACGCTCGGCGCCACCCTCGGCTTCGGCTACCACTACGGCGCGGACATCATCGCGGGCGTCGTGTTCGCGTTCACGATCGACGCGGCGATGCGCGCGCTCGACCGCGGCTGGGACCGCTCGGCGATCCAGCTCGTCGCCTACGGCGCCACGGTCTTCACCCTGCTCCTCCTCTCCTACCGCTTCCTGTCCATGCCGATGGCCAGGAACCCGTACATCTTCGGCCCCCTCATGGTCCTGTCGATGGTCTCGGTGATCTACGGCTACATGCGCACCACCAGACTCTGGGACCCCCAGCTCACCCCGGTCCCCCAGGCGAAGGAACCGCAACCCGAGATGGTGTGAGCGGAGAGGGGCGGGGCTTCTGGGCCGGACGGGGCATCACTGCCTCTTCCGGCCCTTTTGGTATGCCGTTCCGCGACCCCACTTGTTATACGACAATACGGACATAGCCGAGTATTCTGGGCTTGACCGCACCACAGGCCCCCCTAGCTGGAGGTGGACGCAGTGACAACTTCTTCCAGGTCGCCGTCCATGGAAACGCATCCCGACATCGTCGACATGCGGGCCCGGCACGAGAGTGCCGAGAACATGGCGAGTACGCCGAAAGTGCAGGCCATTGATGCGATGGCCTTTCTGACGGGTCTCTATCTGGCCGCCTCGCCCTGGATCGCGGGCTTCAACGGCCTCACGCGCCTCAGCGTCGTCAATCTCATCGTCGGCATCTCCTACGCGCTGCTGATGAGCGGCGGCTTCGGCCGGGCCTATGACCGGACGCACAGCATGGCCTGGGCCGCCTGTGCGCTGGGGGTCTGGACCATCGTGGCGCCCTGGGTCGTGGCGGGTGACCAGAGCACCACGCGGACCGTGGTCAGCAATGTCATCACCGGCGCCGTCGCCACCCTGCTCGCCATGGCCGCCGCCATGGGAGGCGCGAAGAAGGGCGGGGCCGAGGGCCGCTCCCTGCGTGGGCGGCGCGCGACCGGCTCCGGTGCCTATCGGGCCGGGAGCGGTTGAACCCGGACATCCCTCAGCACAGCGAGCAGCGCAGCAGCCGCGTCGCACGGTATCCCCTCGCCGTGCGGCGCGGCGTTGTCCGTCAGGTCAGCAGGCGCCGTACCGCCTCCTCGATCGCTCCCTGGGTCGCCGGGTGGCCGAACGCGGCGCCGTCGCCGAGGCGGTCCAGGGCGGGGGCGATCGTGCGGCCCTCCTCGAAGAGCTCGACGACCCGGGGGTTGATGTACGAGGCGCGGCACACCGCGGGGGTGTTGCCGAGGTACTCGCTGACCTCGCGGACGGCCCGGGTGACGGCCCGTTTGCGGGCGGTCTCCGACTCCCGCGCGACGCGTTCCGACACCGCGAGGGCGACGGCCGCGAGGACCGTGGCGTGCCAGGTGCGGAAGTCCTTGGCGGAGATGTCGCGGCCTGCGCTGTCGCGCAGATAGGCGTTGAGCTCGTCGGCGTGCACCTCGTGCCAGGCCCCACCGTGCCAGTACGCGAAGAGCCGGTCGCCGCCGCTGGTCCTGCGCAGCAGGGAGCGCAGGACCGCACAGGCGGGCGGGTCGACGAGCGCGCGGGTCTGCGTCTTGGAGAACTTCGCCGGGTAGGTGAGGCAGACCTCGCCCGAGCGGCAGGAGGCGTGCTCCTTCAGCAGGGTGGTGAGGCCGTAGGTGCCGTTGTCCCGCCGGTAGGACTCGTTGCCGATGCGGAAGAAGCCGAGGTCGAGCATGCGTACGGCGCAGGCTAGGACCCGCTCGCGGCCGAGTCCGCGCCCGGTCAGGTCCTCCGTGACCTGGGCGCGCACGGCGGGCAGCGCGGCGGCGACGTCGAGGACGTGGTCGTGCTTCGCCGCCTCCCGCTGCTCGCGGAAGCGCGGGTGGTAGAGGTACTGGCGCCTGCCCGCGGCGTCGGTGCCGACCGCCTGCAGGTGCCCGTTGGGCCACGGGCAGATCCACACGTCCCGCCAGGCCGGCGGGATGACGAGCCGCCGCAGGCGTTCCTTCTCCTCGGGGTCGGTCACGGGGTGCCCCGAGGCATCCGTATAGCGGAATCCGCGTCCCGAACGGACGCGGGTGATGCCGGGCCCGTCGATGTGGCTCGTCCGCAGTCGCCGCTTCTCGCGCATGGTCCCAAAGTGCCCCGAAAGCAGACGATCACATCGCGTAACGGGGCGTTTGGCCCAGTCCGCGGCGGGCACTTCGAGCACCTACGCGCGACGATCCAAGGGAGCAGCGCGATCACCAGAGACCACTAGCGCGAGGTAGTGATGAGCGACCAGAACATGGCGGACGACGCCTACCAGCCCACCGGCGACAACGAGGAGCAGGAGGACGCCGCCCCGCTGGATCTCCAGGACGCGGTGGACGAGCGCAGTTACGACGACATGCTCGACGAGGGCTACTCGCCGCCGGAGAAGCCGCTCGGCGTCACCAAGCCGGGGACCACCGCGGAGGAGCAGCACGAGGGCGAGACGCTCGACGAACGGCTCGCGCAGGAGGTGCCGGACATCGAACCGCCCGCGGGCGACGGCATCGGTGACCTGGCGGGCGGCGACGGCGAGCCCGTGGACCCCGAGGCCGGTCAGGAGCGGGCGGGCCGCCTCGTGGCGCCGGACGAGGGCGCCCACGAGGACACCACCAAGGAGGTCGTCGCCACGGACGAGGGAATCGACGGGGGCGCGGCGTCCGCCGAGGAGGCCGCCGTGCACGTCCTGCCGGAGGAGCAGCTTCCGCCCGCCCCGTAGCAGCCGTGCGCCGACGCGACGCGAGCAACGGGACGGACTCCATACGCACACCCTCACGAACGTGCGCGCGCATACCCATACGCACAGCACACGCACACGCACACGCACACGCCTCACAGGCTGTCCCGCCCGGCCGGGACGCCGGAACGGACGACGGCAATGAGCAGCGGCTACATCGGTCCCGAAGGGTTCGGACAGGACCCGTTCGGGGAGCTCTTCGCACGGTTCCTCGGCAACGGCCGACGGCAGATCGACATCGGCAGGCTGATGAGCGGCCCGGCGCGGCAGCTCGTGGCCACCGCCGCCTCGTACGCCGCCGAGCACGGCAAGAGCAACCTCGACACCGAGCACCTGCTGCGGGCGGCGCTGACCATCGAGCCGACCCGGGGTCTGGTGGAGCGCTCGGGCGCCGACCCGGAGCAGATCGCCGAGGAGATCGACCGGCACTCCGCGGAGACCGAGGGCGCCGTGCCGACGCAGGCCGTCGCGCTCACCCCGGCCGTCAAGCGCGCGCTGCTCGACGCGCACGAGGTGGCGCGGGCGGTCGGCGCCGGGTACATCGGCCCGGAGCACATCGTCATGGCGCTGGCCGCCAACCCCGACTCCGCCGCCGGGCACATCCTCAACGCGGCCCGCTTCGACCCGGGCCCCGCCCCGCAGCCGCCGCAGGGCCACCAGCCGGGCCCCGCCGAGCAGCGGCCGGGCGGGGGCGGGGGCGCCACGCCCACCCTGGACCAGTTCGGGCGCGATCTGACCGCGCGGGCCGCCGAGGGCCGCGTGGACCCGGTGATCGGCCGCGAGGAGGAGATCGAGCAGACCATCGAGGTGCTGTCCCGGCGCGGCAAGAACAACCCGGTCCTGATCGGTGACGCGGGCGTCGGCAAGACCGCCGTGGTGGAGGGCCTCGCCCAGCGGATCGCCGACGGCGACGTGCCCGAGACCCTCGCCGGCCGCCGCGTCATCGCCCTCGACCTGTCGGGCGTCGTGGCGGGCACCCGCTACCGGGGCGACTTCGAGGAGCGTCTCAACGGCATCATCGAGGAGGTCCGCGCCCACTCCGACGAACTGATCGTGTTCATCGACGAGCTGCACACCATGGTGGGCGCGGGCGGCGGCGGTTCCGAGGGCGGCTCCATGGACGCGGGCAACATGCTCAAGCCCGCCCTCGCCAGGGGCGAACTGCACGTCATCGGGGCGACGACCCTGGAGGAGTACCGGCGCCACATCGAGAAGGACGCCGCGCTCGCCCGCCGCTTCCAGCCGATCCTGGTGGCCGAGCCGAGCCCGGCGGACGCGGTGGAGATCCTGCGGGGCCTGCGCGACCGCTACGAGGCCCACCACCAGGTCCGCTACGCCGACGACGCCCTCCTCGCGGCCGTGGAGCTGTCCGACCGCTATCTCACCGAGCGTTTCCTGCCGGACAAGGCCATCGACCTCATGGACCAGGCGGGTGCCCGGGTGCGCCTGCGGGCCAGCACGAAGGGCACGGACGTACGGGCCCTGGAGCGCGAGATGGAGCAGCTCACCCGCGACAAGGACCAGGCGGTGGCGGCCGAGCAGTACGAGCGCGCCACCGAACTGCGCGACCGCGTCGGCGAGCTGGCCCGCAGGATCGATGCCGGGCGGAGCCGCGAGCCCGGCGACGGGCACATCGTCGAGGTGAGTGCCGAGGACATCGCCGAGGTGGTCTCCCGGCAGACCGGCATCCCCGTCAGCACCCTCACGCAGGAGGAGAAGCAGCGGCTGCTCGGCCTGGAGGAGCATCTGCACAAGCGCGTCATCGGGCAGGAGGAGGCCGTCGCCGCCGTGGCGGAGGCGGTCCTGCGCTCCCGCTCGGGCCTGTCGAGCCCGGACCGGCCGATCGGCAGCTTCCTCTTCCTCGGGCCCACCGGCGTCGGCAAGACGGAGCTGGCCAGGGCCCTGGCCGAGGCGCTGTTCGGCAGCGAGGAGCGGATGGTCCGCCTCGACATGAGCGAGTTCCAGGAGCGGCACACCGTCAGCAGGCTGGTCGGGGCGCCGCCCGGTTACGTGGGCCACGAGGAGGCGGGCCAGCTCACCGAGGCCGTACGCCGCCACCCGTACTCGCTGCTGCTCCTCGACGAGGTGGAGAAGGCGCACCCCGATGTCTTCAACACCCTGCTCCAGGTCCTGGACGACGGGCGCCTGACCGACGCGCAGGGCAGGACGGTGAACTTCACCAACACCGTCATCGTGATGACGAGCAACCTCGGCTCCGAGGCGCTGACGGGGCGCGGCGGCACGCTCGGCTTCCGCGCGGACGGCTCGGAGGCGGACGAGGAGGCACGGCGCGAGCAGGTGCTGCGGCCGCTGCGCGAGCACTTCAGGCCGGAGTTCCTCAACCGCATCGACGAGGTGGTGATCTTCCGGCGCCTCACCGGAGAGCAGCTCAGGCAGGTCACCGATCTGCTCCTTGAGGAGACCCGGCGCAGGCTGCGCGCGCAGGACGTCACCATCGAGTTCACCCCGGCGGCGGTGGACTGGCTGGCACGGCGCGGGCACCAGCCGGAGTACGGGGCGCGCCCGCTGCGCCGCACCATCCAGCGCGAGGTGGACAACCGCCTCTCACGGCTGCTCCTGGACGGCCGCCTGACCGCGGGCAGCCGCGTCCTGGTGGACGTCGTGGACGACGCGCTGTCCCTGGACGTCACGGCCGGGCCGACAGCCGGGTAGCGGCCCGCGCTCACCATGACACCCCGTCCCCGCGGGGACCCACGAAGGAGAACCGATGCCCGGACCCAGCACTCCCCCGGCCGGAACGGCCGTCGTCACCGGCGCCGACTCCGGCATCGGCCGCGCCACCGCCGTCCGGCTCGCCGCGGCGGGAATGGACGTGGGGATCACCTGGCACAGCGACGAGGAGGGCGCCGAGCGGACGGCCGATGAGGTGCGCGGCCACGGCAGGCGCGCCGAGGTCGCCCGGATGGACCTGGCCCGGCTGCCCGGTGAGGCGGCCGTGGTCGACGCGCTCGCCGACCGGCTCGGCCGGATCGACGTCCTGGTCAACAACGCCGGTACGGGCACCGCGACACCCTTCGTCGACCTCGGGTACGAGGACGTGCGGCGGGTGGTCGACGTGGATCTCATCGGGCCGTTCCTCTGCGGCCAGCACGCCGCGCGCCGGATGATCCGGCAGGGCGGCGGTGGCCGCATCGTCAATGTGACCTCGGTGCACGAGCACCAGCCCCGGGTGGGCGCCGCCCCGTACTGCGCCGCCAAGGGCGGGCTCGGGCTGCTCACGCAGGTGATGGCGCTGGAGCTCGCGGAGCACGGGATCACCGTCAACGCCGTGGCGCCCGGCGAGATCGCCACCCCCATGACCGGCCAGGAGGACACGGACCCGCACACCGAGAGCCGCCCCGGCATCCCGCTGGGCCGTCCGGGCGACGCCAGGGAGATCGCCGCCGTCATCGCCTTCCTCGCGGGCGCCGACGCCTCGTACGTGACCGGCGCGTCCTTCGTCGCCGACGGCGGCATGCTGCGGATGGGCCCCCAGGCGGGCTCGCATCTGCGCAGCGACGACTGGCGGCGGCCCTGAACACGAGAGGTGGCCCCCTTGACCTCGCGGTATAAGGGGAGGACGGCATCGCCCGCCCCCGCGCGTCGCGGCGCCGCACGGCGAAGTGGCCCGTGTCGAAGCCGCCGGACCGGGTACCGGAGGTGCCTGGAGCGCGGATCGTCTCAGACGGCCGGCCCGCACGATCGGTGCGGCGGCCGCCGTCCGGAAACGGAGCAGCAGGTGACGCGGAACGCAGAGAACATCACTCCCGACCACGCCACTCCCGGCCACGCCACTCCCGGCCACGCCACCGGCGGTCACACCACTGGCGGCCACGCCACTGGCGAGCGGCAGCAGCCGGTCACCGAGCTGCGTCCGGCGGTCCGGCCGATCGGAGTGCGCGACGCCCGGCACGACCTCCCCTCCGAGGAGCTGCCGCCCGACCTCAACCAGGCCATCCTGGAGGCGGCCAAGCAGGTCGGCGCGCTCCTGAAGAGGAACGGCCACGACTTCGCCCTCGCGGGCAGCGTCGCCGTGTACGCGCACGGGGGCGCGGGCAACCTCCAGCACGACGCCGACTTCTGCATCAGGCCGGAGGACGCCGAGGCGGTCGCGACGACGCTCGCCGAGGCGGGCCTGACGGTGTACCAGCCGCCCGAGGACTGGCTGCTCAAGGCCAAGTGCCTGGGCCAGGACATCGACCTCATCTTCGAGCTGGCGCACCAGCCCGTCACCGCCGAGATGCTGGCGCGGGCCATCGAACTGCCGGTGGACTCGGTGCGGATGCCGGTCCTCTCGCCCACCGACATGCTGCGGGCGCTCTGCGCGGCCTTCTCCGAGCACCACTGCGACTTCGGCGCCGTCCTGCCGATCGCGCGGCAGCTGCGCGAGCGGGTCGACTGGGAGACGGTACGCCGCGACTGCGGGGAGGCGCCGATGGCGGCCGCCTTCCTCTTCCTGCTGGAGCGCCTCCAGGTCATCGCACCGCGAGGAGGAGACCGATGAACGACCCGGCCAACGTCGAGTACCGCATCGCCCATCTTCAGGAACGGCTCGCCGCCGAGGAACAGGGCGAGCTCGGCCTGCGCGTGGAGAACCGCGGTTCGTCCGTGACGGTCGCGGGGACCGTGTCCACGGCCCACTGCCGCGAGGAGCTGCTGCGCACCGTGCACGAGGAACTCGACGGGCTCACGGTGCACTGCGACATCGTGGTCGCCGAGGCGGCGGCCCCGGACCACCCGGAGGAACTGTCATGATCCGCGTCGCCGCCGTGGGGGACATCCATATGGGCCTCGACAGCCAGGGCGTGCTCCGGCCCGCCTTCGAGACCCTGCCCGACTGCGCCGATCTGCTCCTCCTCGCCGGGGACCTCACCCGGCACGGCACCCCGGAGGAGGCCCGGGTGGTCGCCCGGGAGGTGAAGGACCTGCCGGTGCCGGTCGTCGCGGTGCTCGGCAACCACGACCACCACGACGACCGGCCGGACGAGGTCACCGCGATCCTGCGCGACGCGGGCGTGCGGATGCTGGAGGGCGAGGCGACGGTCGTCGAGGTCGACGGGGCGCGGGTGGGTGTCGCGGGCACCAAGGGGTTCGGCGGCGGGTTCGTCGGGCGCTGCGGCAGCGAGTTCGGCGAGCGCATGATGAAGGACTTCATCCGCTACACCCGCCGCTGCGCGGACGGCCTGCGCACCTCCCTCGCCGGCCTGGCGGAGCAGGGCTGCGAGACCCGGGTCGCCCTCACGCACTTCGCCCCGGTGCCGGACACCCTCGCGGGCGAACCCCTGGAGATCTATCCCTTTCTCGGCAGCTATCTGCTGGCCGAGGCCGTGGACGACGCGGGCGCCGACCTCGCCGTCCACGGCCACGCGCACGCGGGCACCGAGCACGGCATGACCAGCGGCGGCGTCCCGGTGCGCAATGTGGCCCAGCCGGTCATCCGCAAGGCGTTCAACGTCTACCACCTCAAGGGCCGCGAGCACGCGGGCGCCGCCACCGGACGGTCAGCCGCCGCGCCGCCCGGACCACATCCCGGTCAGTGACGGCGAGCCCCTCCGGTCTGCGCGGAGGTCGGCGCGGGAGGCGGCGCGGCGCGCGCGGAAGTCGGCGATGGTGCGTCCGAGACCGTCGTCCAGGGTGGTCCTCGGCGTCCAGCCGAGGAGTTCGTGGGCGAAGCCCGTCACGGGGCCGGGCGTCTCCGGTTCCCCGGTGTCCGCGCCGGTGTACCGCAGGGGCGCGTCCGAGCCGGTCAGGGTGAGCACTCTGCGGGCCACCTCCGCCACGGTCGCCCCGGCGTCGCCGCCGATGTCGACCGGCCGCACCGACCGGCTCGCGGCGACCAGGAGGACGCCGTCGACCGTGTCGTCGACGTAGCAGAGCGAAGGGGTGTGGCCGCCGTCACCGGGGACGGTGACCGGTCCGCCGTCCAGGGCCTGCCGGATGAGGGCGGGGACCACGCCGCCGTCGCCGGGGCCCATGCGCGGACCGTGGACGGGAAAGATCCGCACGATTCCCGCGTCGGCCTCCCCGGCGCTGACGAAGGCGGTGGTCAGGTTCTCGGCGAAGCGCCGCGAGGTGTGCTCGGCGGGGCACCGCGCGGTGTGCTCGGCGGGGCACCGCGCGGTGTGCTCGGCGTGGCAGGTGGAGCCGAGCAGGAAGCGGGCGCCGTCCCTGCCCGCCACGGCGAGGGCGTTGCGGGTGCCCAGGCTCGCGGCGTCGAGCGCGTCCAGCGGGCCCTGCCGCGAGTCCGGTGCCGTGGCGAGGCACATCAGGTGCAGCACCAGGTCGTACGGGCCGGGGAGGGTGTCGGGCGCGCCGGGCCGCGCGAGGTTCCGCTCCAGATGGCGGAAGCCGGGGCGGCCCGCGAGGTGGGCGATGTCACGGGCCGCGCCGAGCGGCAGACCGTCCACGCAGTCGACCGCGACGCCCGCGTCGAGCAGGCGCTCGCACAGGTGCGAGCCGAGAAAACCGGCACCGGCCGTCACCATGGCCCGCCGCCAGGGAGGCGGGGCCACGGGCGCCATGGAGAACATGGGCCGCGTCATGGCCAGGACGGCTCGCAGCGGGGCACGACGACCAGCTCGCCGACCACGCTGCCCGCCGGGACGGAGAGGGCGTACAGGACCGTGTCGGCGACGATGTCCGGGCTCTGGAGCAGCGTGACGTCGGCGTCGGGGAAGCGCTCCATGATGAACGGGGTCTCCATGCCGCCCGCGATGATCCCGGTCACACCGATGCCGGTGCAGTCGCGCTGCGCCTCCTTGAACAGTGTGTGCGTGAACGCCCGCAGCCCCGACTTGGCCGACGCGTACGGTCCCGCCTCGGTCCAGGTGCGGTTGGCCGCGGTGGACAGGATGTTCACGATGTGACCGCCGCCACGGCTGATCATGCGGCGGTAGGTCTCCAGGCACAGGTACATGGGCCCGAGCAGGTTGGTCTCGACGACCCGGGTCACCTCGTCGGCCGTCAGGTGCTCGATCGGCTTGGAGACGTCGACGGCGGCGTTGTTGACCAGGATGTCGAGCGGCTGCCCCGCCTCGTCGAGGTCCCGGAAGACCGCGGCCACCCCCACGGCGTCGCGGACGTCCATCTCCACGAACCGGGCGTCGAGGCCCTCCCCGGTCAGCTCCGCGCAGAGCTCCACGGCGAGGTCCTTGCGGACGTCGGCGAGAAGGACGGAGGCCCCGGCCGCGGCCAGTCTGCGGGCGATCGAGGCGCCGAGGCCCCGGGCGGCGCCGGTCACCAGCGCCTGCCTGCCGTGGAGGTCGAGCTGCGCTGGGGCGCTCATGCTGTGCCTTTCGTCGACGGGTCGTCGTCCGGATGAGTCGGATGAGTCGGATGAGAGCGGTACGCGCCGGGACGCGCTGAGTGACCGCCCCCTCTCCCACTGTGACCCCGGGCGCCCCGGACGGCACCTCGGGAGCGGAGCGGCCGAGGGGCGCGGGGCTGTGGCCCGCGTCACCGGAATCCCGGGCTCCGACGGGTCGCGGAGCCCGCCGGAGAAGCGTGTGAGCAAGCCCACCAGAAGCGCCAACCAGCCATGTGCGGAGGGGCTGTTGGGGATTCGCGGGGCACCTTGCGGGCGCGCCGTCCGCACGTACGGAAGAAGCGCTTCAGAAGCGTCTGCCACCATGGTCATCGCCGTACTCCGGAGCGTCTCGACAAGACCTGACGCCAGCACGGGAGACGCCCTCGCGGCGACACGGCAGCCG
>NZ_JASKYR010001369.1:0-872 GCF_041028215.1 Streptomyces flavofungini | reverse complement strand
CCCGTAGAGC
This sequence comes from Streptomyces flavofungini, assembly GCF_041028215.1. Taxonomy (GTDB): domain Bacteria; phylum Actinomycetota; class Actinomycetes; order Streptomycetales; family Streptomycetaceae; genus Streptomyces; species Streptomyces flavofungini_B. The sequence continues at coordinate 862 of NZ_JASKYR010001369.1, read as the reverse complement.
AGTTCGCCGTGGGTGACCGTGTCTCCCACGACCAGTACGGCCTCGGGAGGATCGTCGGCGTCGAGGGAGAGGAAGCGGTCGTCATCGACTTCGCAGGCCGTCAGGGACGCTTCCTGAGCCCCTATCCCAAGCTGGCCAAGCTCTGAATCCGCTGAACGGCTCCTGACACGCCGAAGGGGCGGCGGTCCGCATCGCGCGGACCGCCGCCCCTTCCGTGCGTCCCGGGAGTTCGTGCGCGCGCCGGGAGCGGCGGTCCCGTCCCTCGCTCAGAGCGACTGCGCCGCGGGCTTCACCATGCCGCGGACCGTGCGGGACTTCACGAACTGACCCATCGCGGTCATTTCCCACTCGCCGGTGAACTGCCTGATCAGCTTGGCCATCATGACGCCCGTCTGCGCCTCGGCGTTGGTCAGGTCGAAGCGGACCAGCTCCTCGCCGGAGGCGGCGTCGATCAGACGGCAGTACGCCTTGGCGACCTCGGTGAACTTCTGGCCGGAGAAGGAGTTCACCGTGAAGACCAGGCCCGTGACCTCCTGGGGGAGACGGCCGAGGTCGACGACGATCACCTCGTCGTCACCGCCGCCCTCGCCCGTGAGGTTGTCGCCGGAGTGCTTGATCGCGCCGTTCACGATCGACAGCTTGCCGAAGTAGCAGCTGTCGACGTGGTTGCGCTGCGGGCCGTACGCGATGACGGAGGCGTCGAGGTCGATGTCCTTGCCGCGGAACGCGGGCTCCCAGCCGAGGCCCATCTTGACCTGGGAGAGCAGCGGCCTGCCGCCCTTGACCAGGGACACCGTCTGGTTCTTCTGGAGGCTGACGCGGCCCTTGTCGAGGTTGATCTTCCCGCTGCCGGGTGCGGGAG
>NZ_JASKYR010001368.1:0-870 GCF_041028215.1 Streptomyces flavofungini | reverse complement strand
GGGCGGAGGCGTGCGGGAGCGCGGGAGTCATGTGGTCAGTCTCGGTGTGCTGACGGTGAAGCTCCACTTAAATTTGCTTAGCTGTTGCAGTAAGCAGTGCTACTGGATGATGGGCGGCGGAAGGGCTGATTCGGGACTGGCCGTTGGCAGGCACTGGTGCCAACTTGCCCTTGTACGGGCCACCATGGCCGGACAGTCGGTCTGAGACAGTCGGTCCCTAGGAGGCGTCATGAGGCTCGGCAAGGCACTGGCCACCGGAATCGCCGAGGAGCAGCCCCGGCCGCGCGACGCACATCTGCCCGAGGAGCCCGAGGAGAGGGAGCCGGTACAGGAGCAGGCGGCGCCCGCGCCCGGCTCCGCGGCCCCCGCACCCCGCCCCGCCGGGGCCGCGGCGGCCCGGTGAGGCTGCGGCTCCCCGAGGAACGCCCGAAGGAGCCGCCGACCGGATACAAGATCGCCCGCCCGGTGCTGTCCCACGACGGCACCCGGGCCGGGTTCACCGGCGTCTCCCTCGGCGCGGGCCTGCCGTACGGAGTGCTCGACCGGGCGGGCTGCGTCTACGGCAGACGGCACAGCGCCCCGCACCGCCGCTGCGACTGCGGCTTCCACTGCGTGCACGACCGGGCCACCGCCGAGGCGCTGCTGTGCACCGCCGAGCACCGGGGCGCCGTACTGCTCGAAGTGAGCGTGCTCGGCGCCTACATCCGCTTCGAGCGCGGCTACCGGTACGCAAGGCAGCGGGTGCGCCGCGCCACCCTGTCGCCGTGCGGCTGCGGGGCCGGGGCCACCCTGCTGGCCGACGCCGGATGGGGCAGGCCCGGATGGCGGGTGGCCGAGGCCGCCTGCGGGCGGTGCGGAGGCGGCCGTCCG
>NZ_JASKYR010001367.1:0-880 GCF_041028215.1 Streptomyces flavofungini | reverse complement strand
CGGCACGGCACGGGCGGCCGCTCCACCTGCCGAAACCTCCGGGACCAGGTGTGACGTTTTTTGAATCCGTGACGCAGTAAGAAGTGAGCCGACTGGTCATCGGCCCGCGCACGAGCCGGGGGTTCCCCCCGTACCTTCGGCTCCGTGCCACCGGCGTGGGGGGGGATACGTTCCCCCGATCCCGCCCACGCCGCTTCTGTCCCGCCGCGGGACGTCCGCTACTTGTAGACCACCACCCGGTCGCCCTTGCGCACCTGCGCGAAGAGGCCCGCGATCTTCGCCTTGTCCCGGATGTTGACGCAGCCGTGCGAGCCGCCCGCGTACCCCCTGGCCGCGAAGTCCGCCGAGTAGTGCACCGCCTGGCCGCCGCTGAAGAACATCGCGTACGGCATGGGGGTGTCGTAGAGCGTCGAGACGTGGTGGCGTGACTTCCAGTAGACCTTGAAGGTGCCTTCGCGTGTCGGCGTGTACTGGGCGCCGAAGCGGACGTCCATCGTGGACACGACCTTGCCGTCGATCATCCAGGTCAGCGTGCGGCTGCTCTTGGCGAGGCAGAGGACGCGGCCCGTCATGCAGCGCGGGTCCGGCTTCGCGGCCGGCATGCCGCCGTTGGCGTACAGCTCCTGCCGCGTCGGCTCGCGCGTCATGCCGAGCAGCCGCTGCCAGGTGACGGTGTCCGTCCGGCCGGTGACGGGCAGCCCGCGCTTGGCCTGGAAGCCGCTGACCCCCTCGGCCGTCGTGGGGCCGTAGTGACCCGTCGGGTTCGTGGGGAACCAGCCGATCTGCCGCAGCCTCGCCTGGAGCTGCCGCACCTGCTTGCCGTCGGCGCCCTGGGCCATGAGGGTGCGGGGAGCGGGCGTGGGGCTGGGCGGCGCCGAAG
>NZ_JASKYR010001366.1:0-883 GCF_041028215.1 Streptomyces flavofungini | reverse complement strand
GTAGGAGACCACCGACAGCAGCGCGGCGGCGAGCGCGGGGCTGCCCCCCCCCCCCCCCCCCCCCCCCCCCCCCCCCCCCCCCCCCCCCCCCCCCCCCCCCCCCCCCCCCCCCCCCCCCCCCCCCCCCCCCCCCCCCCCCCCCCCCCCCCGGGCCCGGGGTCGGCGGTGGCCCGGGTGCGCCGGGGGAGGGCGGCGGAGAGCACGAGGGCGGCGGAGGCGAGGAAGCCGAGCACGGTGCCGGTGAACAGCCAGTGGTAGGAGACCACCGACAGCAGCGCGGCGGCGAGCGCGGGGCTGCACAGGCTCTCCATGTCATAGGCGAGCCGCGAGAGGGACAGCGCCTGGGTGTAGTCGCGCTCCTTGGGCAGGACGTCGGGGATGACGGCCTGGAAGGCCGGTGTGAACGCGGCCGACGCGGCCTGGAGCAGGAAGATCAGGGCGTAGACCTGCCACACCTGGTGCACGACGGGCAGCATGAGCGCGACGGTGCCCCGGACCAGGTCGGCACCGGCCATCAGGGCCCGGCGCGGCAGCCGGTCCGCCACGGCGCCGATCACCGGGGCGATGCCGACGTAGGCCACCATCTTGATCGCCAGCGCGGTGCCGAGGACGGACCCGGCGTCGGCGCCCGCGATGTCGTACGCGAGCAGTCCGAGCGCCACCGTGGCGAGGCCCGTGCCCAGAAGGGCGATGACCTGGGCGGCGAAGAGATGGCGGTAGGTGCGATCGCGCAGCACGGTCAGCACAAGGCGGCGCTCCCTGTCGGGGGGACGGGTGGGCCAACGCCTCCACTGTATGCATGCGTGCGCAGTCGTGCACATATTTCGCGCGATCCGCGCGGACGGCTTCGGTGTGCGGTGGGGGTGGGCTCGCGATGCGTGGT
>NZ_JASKYR010001365.1:0-1367 GCF_041028215.1 Streptomyces flavofungini | reverse complement strand
CTCGTCGCCGCTGTCCGCCCGGCGCGGCGGTCCGTCGGGGAGCAGCTCCGAGAGCCGGGTGCCGGGTGCGGCGGCGGACCGCTCAAGGGCCTGCGGCAGCGCGTCCGCGAGCCAGTTCACGAAGGGCTCCTCCAGGCTGTCGGAGCGGTACTCGAAGGTGCACGTCAGGCCGTCCGGCGCACCGTCGGGCCCGGTCGCCTCGGTGACGTCCACGAGGAGTTCGAAGCGGGCCTCGCCGGTGCGCACCACCTCGACCCCGGCGTCGGCGCCGGGCAGGCCGACCTCGGCGCGCGCGTTGTTCTGGAGGGCGAGGACGACGTCGGTGAACGGCTGCCGCCCCCGCGTCCGCGCCGGGTTGAGCCCGCTCACCACGTCCTCGAAGGGCACGTCCTGGTGGGCGAAGGCCCCGAGGTCGGTCTCCCGCACCCGGGCGAGCAGCTGCCGTGCCGTGGGGTCGCCCGAGACGTCGGTGCGCAGGATCAGCATGTTCACGAAGAACCCGACGGCGTCCTCGACGCTGCCGTCCCCGGCGCGCCCGGCCACCGGCGCGCCGATCGCGAGGTCCTCGCCCGCGCCCGCCCGTACGAGGGCCGCGGCGAGCGCGGTGTGCAGGGTCATGAAGAGCGTGGCGCCCTGCGCGCGGGCGGCGTCGAGCAGCCGGGCGTGGACGTCGGCGCCGAGCCGCCGCACGACGGTCGCGGCGGCCGGTCCCGGCACGGCGGGGCGGTCCCCGCGCCGTGGCAGGAGGGGGCCGCCGGGGGCGAGCCCGTGCAGCCGGTCGCTCCAGTACGAGAGCTGCCGTGCCGCCGGGGACCCGGGGTCGGCCGGGGTGCCGGTGCGGGCCGCCCGGCGGCGGGCGTGCTCGGCGTAGGAGACGGGCAGGGGCGGCAGGACGGGTACGGCGGGAGCCGCCGCCGCGGCCCTTGCCTCGTAGGCCAGGGTGAGGTCGCGGAAGAGCGGGGCCAGCGACCAGCCGTCCCCCGCGATGTGGTGCACCAGGACCAGCAGCGCGTGCTCGCCGGGCCGCTCGCGCACGCTGAAAAGGGCCGCGCGTACGGGGGGTTCGCCCCGCAGGTCGAACCGCTGCCGGGCGGCCTCGCGCACGGCGGCGTCCAACGCGTCGGCATCGACGGTGACATGGCGGAACGGTGGCCGGGCCGCGGCCCCGGTGAGCACGCGCCGCACCGGGGCGCCGTCCGTCTCGTCGAAGACGGTGCGGAGCACCTCGTGCCGTGCGGCCACGTCGCCCAGCGCGTCGGCGAGGGCGTCCGCGTCGACCGCGCCCCGCAGCCGCACCAGCATCGGCAGGTTGTACGCGGCTCCGGCGCCGAGCCGGTCGAGGAACCAGAGCCGGGCCTGCGCGGGCG
>NZ_JASKYR010001364.1:0-827 GCF_041028215.1 Streptomyces flavofungini | reverse complement strand
GGCCAGGGCGGCATGGGCCAGGTCTGGACGGCGTACGACAAGCGCCTTGACCGCCGCGTCGCCGTGAAGCTGCTGCGCCCCGACCGCGTCGCGGGCGCCGAGGCCGAGGAGCTGCGCCGCCGCTTCGTGCGCGAGTGCCGCGTCACCGCGCAGGTCGACCACCCCGGCCTGGTCACCGTGCACGACGCGGGCAGCGAGGCCGAGGACCTCTACCTCGTCATGCAGTACGTCGACGGCGCCGACCTCGGCGACCACCTCGCCGAGCAGCAGCCCTACCCCTGGCAGTGGGCCGTCGCCGTCGCCGCCCAGCTCTGCGCGGTCCTCTCGGCGGTGCACGCCGTGCCGATCGTGCACCGCGACCTCAAGCCGCGCAACGTCATGGTCAAACAGGACGGCACCCTCAGCATCCTCGACCTCGGCATCGCCTCGGTGATGGACACCGACACCACCCGCCTCACCCACACCGGATCGCCGATCGGCAGCCCCGCGTACATGGCACCGGAACAGGCGATGGGCGGCGCGGTCGGCCCGTACACCGATCTCTACGCGCTCGGCGTGCTGCTGCACGAACTCCTCAGCGGCGACGTCCCCTTCTCCGGCTCCACCGCGCTCGGCGTGCTCCACCGCCATCTCTACGAACCGCCGGTGCCGGTCCGCCGCCTGCGTCCCGAGGTGCCGCAGGCCCTGGAGTCGCTCGTCCTGCGCCTGCTCGCCAAGGACCCCCAGCACCGCCACGCCAGCGCCCAGGAGGTCTACGCCGACCTGGAGCCGCTGCTGCCCACCCCCCCCCGTACACCGATCTCTACGCGCTCGGCGTGCTGCTGCAC
>NZ_JASKYR010001363.1:0-842 GCF_041028215.1 Streptomyces flavofungini | reverse complement strand
GCCGCCGCGGCGGCCCGTCAGGTCCATCGAGAGCTTGATCGACTGCACGAACTCGGTGCGTGAGTCCTGGCGCAGCAAGGGGTGCAGCGCGCGGTAGAGGGGCAGCGCCGTCTCCAGGTCGTGGGCGCAGGCCGCGCGGTAGAGCCGCGCGCAGGCGGCGGGGAAGGCGTTCGGGTAGCCCGCGATCCAGCCGACCGCGCCCGCGAGCGCCAGTTCGACCAGGACGTCGTCGGCGCCGACCAGGAGGTCGAGGTCCGGGACCAGTTCGGCCGTCTCGTACGCCCTGCGCACATCGCCGCTGAAGTCCTTCACCGCCACGACGGTGCCGTCGCCGTGCAACCGGGCGAGCAGCTCCGGCGTCAGGTCGACCCTGGTGTCCAGCGGATTGTTGTACGCGACGACCGGTACGCCGGTCTCGGCCGCATCGGCGTAGTGGGCGCGGATGGCCCGTTCGTCGGCGCGGTAGGCGTTCGGGGGCAGCAGCAGTACGGAGCCGCAGCCCGCCTCGGCCGCCTGCTCGGCCCAGCGGCGGGACTCGGCGCTGCCGTAGGCGGAGACGCCCGGCATCACACGGGCTCCGTCGCCCGCCGCCTCGACGGCGGTGCGTACGACGCGGGCGCGTTCGTCGTCGGTGAGGGTCTGGTACTCGCCGAGGGAGCCGTTGGGGACCACGCCGTCGCAGCCGTTCGCGAGGAGGTGCCGGACGTGCCCGGCGTACGCGTCGTAGTCGACGGAGAGGTCCTCGTGCAGGGGGAGCGCGGTGGCGACCATGATGCCGCGCCAGGGGCGGGACGGGGTCCAGGCGGTGTGGGGCGTGCTCAGCGGTTCGGTGCTGTCCGGGG
>NZ_JASKYR010001362.1:0-1089 GCF_041028215.1 Streptomyces flavofungini | reverse complement strand
GAACGTCACGGTGCCCTCGGGACCCGCGCGCCCCGCACCCGGCTCCGCGCCCACCCCGGCGCCGGGCGCCGAGGGCACCATGGCGATCCGCGCCGTCCGCCACGGCGCCGCACAGAGCGCCCCGGCGACCGCCGCTTCGCAGCCCTCCGTACCCCCGCAGGCGGCGACCCCGCAGGCACAGCCGCAGCCGCAGCCGCAGGCACAGCCCCAGCCGCAGGTGCCGCAGCAGGCCGGTGCGCCCGCGCCCGTCACCTCCGGACCCGGCGGCGGATCGGCCTCGTGGGCGCAGCAGGTGCATCAGCTCGCCGGTTCCGGCGCCGCCGCGCAGGGCGAGGCGCAGCCGGTCCTGCCGTTCAAGCCCGTGATCGAGGACCCCTTCCTCGCGGCGGCGCGGGCCCAGGCGTCGGCCAGGCCCGCCGGGCTCGGCAGGCGCCTTGCGGCGCGGCTCATCGACACCGTCGTCCTCGCGGCGGTCACCGGAGCGGTGGCGCTGCCGCTCGGCACCAGGGCGGCCGACCACGTGGACGGCAAGATCGACGCGGCGAAGCTGTCGGGGGAGAAGACCACGGTCTGGCTGCTCGACGGCACCACCGCGGGCTACCTCGGCATCATCCTCGCCGTCCTGCTGCTCTTCGGCGTGGTGTACGAGGCGCTGCCCACCGCCAAGTGGGGCCGCACCCTCGGCAAGAGGGTGTGCGGCATCGAGGTGCGGGACATCGAGGAGCACGAGGCGCCCGCCTTCGGGGCGGCGCTGCGGCGCTGGCTGGTGTACAGCGTGCCGGGCGTCCTCGTCATCGGCGTCGTGGGTGTCCTGTGGTGCCTCTTCGACCGCCCGTGGCGGCAGTGCTGGCACGACAAGGCGGCGGGCACGTTCGTGGCCGGGTAACCCGGTCAGCCGCTCGCCGGATGCGGAGCCGGGGCCGAAGCGGTCGACTCGGGCCATGAGCACCGAACCGCCGCAGTACCCGCCACCGGACGACGACAGCGACCCGTTCAGGAAACCGCCGCCGCAGCCTCCGACCGGCGGCGGCTCTCCGTACGGCTCCCCGGCCCCGACCGGCGGCGGCTCTCCCTACGGCACTCCGCCAC
>NZ_JASKYR010001361.1:0-1122 GCF_041028215.1 Streptomyces flavofungini | reverse complement strand
GTACGGCCTCGCCGCCTACTGCGCCCGGCACGGCCTGCCCGCCGAGCATGGCCGCCCCCTGCCCATCGAGCACTTCGCCGCCTACGGCCTGTGGTTCGCCGAGCAGGCGGCACCCCCGGTCGACCAGCGCCTGGTCGGCTCCGTCGACACCCCCCCCCCCCCCCCCCCCCCCCCCCCCCCCCCCCCCCCCCCCCCCCCCCCCCCCCCCCCCCCCCCCCCCCCCCCCCCCCCCCCCCCGAGGTGCGGACGGGCGCCCGGGTGGAGGCCGCCGAGCGCGCGGGCGGGCGGGTGCGGCTGCGGACCCGCAACCGCGAGGGAGCGGCGGGTCTGATCGTCACGGACCACGTCATCGCGGCCACCGGCTTCCGGGCGACCACCGACCGGCTCGACGTCCTCACCCCGGGCCTGCGCCAGCGCCTGCTCTCGCTCCAGGACGGCACACCGTACGTCAGCGACCGCTTCGAGACGTCCTGCCCCGGCCTCTTCACCGCGGGCCTGACCACCGCGTCCAGCTTCGGCCCCGCCATGCGCTTCGTGTACGGGGCCTCCTACACGGCGTCGGCCCTGGTGCGCGGGGTCCGCCGCCACGTACGGCGCCGTCCGGACGTGGTGCTGCCCCCGCAGGGCCGTGCGGCGGTCCCGAGCCGGGCCGGGGCGTCCGCGCGCTGATCGGATCGGGTGGAAGGGGCGGTGCGGTCAGGCGTGCCACGCGCGCGTGCCCGCCGCCGCTCCTAGTCTCTGGTCAGGTGACGCGGAGACGGCACCCGGCCCGGCTTCCGTGTTCGCGATGGTCCGCGGCAGCCGGGCTTCCAGCGCCACCTTCTGACACCACTGAGCCCCGCCGCCTGTCGGGCGACGGGGCTCGGCCGGTCTTCCAGGGCCCTGCGGCGGTCCCGGTGCGCGCGGCCTAGCGTGGCGACGACGCGCCGCGGCTGCGCCGGTAGAGGATCGCTCCGCCGAGCAGCAGTGCGGCGCTCGCGGCCGAGGCGCCGATGAGCGACTGGTCCGTGCCCGTCTCGGCCAACTGGGCCCGCATGTCGAGCGGGTGGTCGGCGCGGGTCGTCTGCGGCGTGTGCTTCGGCGCCGCCGACGTGGACGACGACACCTCGGACGGTCCGGGCG
>NZ_JASKYR010001360.1:0-1185 GCF_041028215.1 Streptomyces flavofungini | reverse complement strand
GTGTGGTCGCGGGGGACGGGAGCGGCAAGGCCGCCAAGCGTCCGCCGCTCGTGCCGCTGTTCGTCGCCGGGTTCCTCGCCATGGTCCTGCTGCGCACCACGGGGCTGCTGCCCGGCGGTGCGCTCGACGCCGCCCAGACGGCACAGGAACTCCTGCTCGCCGCCGCGCTCTTCGGGCTCGGCAGCGCGGTCGACCTGCCCTCGCTGACCCGCACGGGCGGCCGGGTCGCCGCGCTCGGGCTGCTCTCCTGGGTCGTCATCGCCGGGATCTCGTACGCGGGTGTGCTGCTGACCTGAGCCGCGGGGGCGCGGGAGGCGGTTGTTAGCCTGCGGGGTCGAAGTCCCGTACGCACGAACAGGCGTACGGGGAACCGGCAGAGCTAGGAGTTCCCGTGGCAAGCCCCCGCATCGCGCTGGTGACCCAACGCCCGCGGCCGGAACGCGACCGTGATCTGGGCGCCCTGGCGCGGGCCCTCGGCGAGGCGGACGCCGAGGTCCGCGTCATCGGGTGGGACGACCCGGAGGCCGACTGGGCCGCGTTCGACCTCGCGATGATCAGGTCGACCTGGGACTACAGCTGGCGCACCGAGGAGTACGTGGCGTGGGCCGAGCGCTGCGCCGGGCTCACCCGGCTCGCCAACCCGGCGGACGTCGTGCGGTGGAGCACCGACAAGCGGTACCTGGGTGAGCTGGCGGCGGCGGGCGTGCCCACCGTGCCCACGGCCTACTTCGCGCCGGGCGAGCGACCTGAACTCCCCGACGGCGACAGGGAGTTCGTCGTCAAACCCGCCTCCGGGGCCGGGTCGCGGTACGCCGGCCGCTACCGCGCCGATGAGCGCGGCACGGCCCTCGCCCACATCGCCCGGATGCACGGCGAGGGCCTCACCGCCATGGTGCAGCCCTACGTACGGCGGATCGACGTCACCGGGGAGCGCGCCCTCGTCTTCATCGGCGGACAGTTCCTGCACGCGATACGCAAGGGCGCGGTCCTCGCGCCCGGCACGCCCTACGACGCCGCCAAGACGGCCCACCCGACCTGCGCCCCCACGAGCCGTCCGCCGCCGAACTGGAGGTCGCCGCGCGGGCGCTCGCGGCCGTGCCCGGCGAGCCCGAGCTGCTCTACGCGCGCGTGGACATCGTCGACGGCGACGGTCCGGACGACGGCCCGCGCCTCATGGAGCTGGAG